>CAKZMZ010000481.1 GCA_937129345.1 uncultured Thalassovita sp.
AAGAAAGCGATTGACCTGAGGCCAAGCTCCTTTTTCTGCAAGCCCCCATTTTTCTAGTTGAGGATTTGACCTCACACCGCCTGTCCAAATCGTTATATCTGAATGCAAGGTTTTCCCATCAGAAAGGGTAATGCTATCTTCATCGACCTGAGAAACCGTTTCTCTAAAATGGAAAGAAACAGGAAAGTTTTGGCATATTTTCAATATATCCTGATTTACCTTACCGGGCATTCCTGGTAAAAGTTGATTTTCTGCTTCTATTAAGCGTACAGATAGATGTTTGCTCTTTCTGTATCTGCGCAAAATCTCTCCCAATGATTCTATCCCCTCAACACCACCACCCACAATGGTAACAGTATAGGATAAGCCCTTATCCTCTAAAGAGAATAATTTCTTCCCGATTGTATAACACTGTGCGGCAGACTTAAAAGGGTAGGAGTGCTCTTCTACTCCTGGCACACCTCTGTCGTTGCTGATACCGCCTATTGATATGATCAAATAGTCATAGTTAAACGTATTAGCAGCACTAGTGGTAACATGTCGATTTTCTCTGTCTATATCGACTACTTTTTCTTGTACAAATTTTTGCCCTCTTCTTCCAACAATTTCCTGTATGTCAAGACGTACTTCTGCCGGTGCTTTAAAGCCGGATACCAATTCATGAATATTCGGTGCAAATTCAAATGATGGATTTTTATCGATTACCGTTACATCGCCAAATGCTCCTAGCTCTTTGGATGCGGCAAGACCAGCAAAGCCACCGCCGATGATAAGGATTTTTGGGTTGTTTTTAGATTTCATGTGCATAGTGGTCATACTTAATTTTAAAGAGTGTGTATGCCAGAATGTTTAAAAACTTCAGTAGTAACTAAAGGCCTAGCCAAGGACTATCGGTTCTCTAGCCATATTTGAACTGGCCCTTACGAAGTTCGGTAATCGCTTTTCACCCTCTTTATAGACTTTTAAAGCGTGTTTTTTAATAGGGCTGCGGGTCACGGACCTAGGATATTTAGATATTGATTATCAATTAGCCACATCATAACAAGTCTATTACATCGTATTCTTTCCTCTTTGATTGATAGTTAGATAGAAAAGAACGCTACCGAGCATATAAAAAATTATATCCCACCAGTCGGTGGTAAAATCTCTTGAAAGTAGTGGGAATAAAATTTCACCAACCACTACAATGAAAAACGTAGTCACCAGAATTTCGAGTACAGAAAGGTTGAAGGACTGCTTTCTGCCCAGAAGGTAGCGCCTTTCAATCATAAGAAAGGTCAAAATAATTGGCATGGCCAAAAGATTGTCAAGATAACGGTCTATTGTTGCGAAGTGAATATCCAAGCCCTTCTGCATAAGCTGATGAATCGCGAAAATGACGGCGCAAAGAATAAATACTGGGGATTTTAATACTTGCATGGTCTGATTTCTTTTCCTGTAGAAAAATTTAAAAAGCAGCAAAAAAGGTGATGGTCAAAATAAGTAGGATAACCGGGGAGAATAGCGTAAGGATCAATAATACGAAGGCTTTAAATATACCTTTAATTATTTTTAGGTAAAGCGGATCTTCAGGCACTGGACGTATCCATTCTCTAAGCTCCTTTAGATACTTCTTGATATCATCCAATAATGCACTTGACAAAGATTTATCCTTCATTCCTTCAAACCTTAATATCTACCATTCAAATTAAAGATTAACTTCAAAAATACACATTTTATGTAGTCGGTAATCTCCTTACCAGTGATTTCTTTCTTATCTTAATTGAAGGGTGGTACTTAGGCTTACCAGTCGCTCAGGGTTTCTCTGCAAGAACAAAACTGATTCTTTTGCCAATTTAGAGTTGAGGTGTCTTTGTAGGATATGGTTTTGCTTTTCTTTTTGCTATACATTTTTGTAAAATCCCGATGGCATGATAAATTGCTTTTGTCCAGTAATAAGGTAAAAATGTATAGTAGGTTTTCCTTTTTATCCCAAAGATTGTGATTATCGAGCAGTTAGATTAAAACAAGTCTATTTGAGAAACAAAACTAATAGAATAGAACTGGACAGTCTAAAGTAAATTCAGGCTGTCCAATTCTACTGGTTTATCAACTCCTAATTTCTCTGCGCATAAAAAGATAGTAAGATAAGGCAAAAAGGGCTAAAGTCACCGATACCAAGCCACTTACTTGCGGCCATACTATCATGAGACTTTGCATAAATGGCAGTGGCGAAGGTATGGCACCTACCATTTGCTCCATTGTAATGGGTCCCAAACTACGCACAGCGGGCATCAATAAGGTAGTGGTAGCATCGGTGTATAGTTGGCTTGGCGCTAAGCGCAATAGATCCATTGCAAGCTCATTGTAACGTAGCAAAGCCGCATCTGATAACCTGTAAGCATCTGGCATCAATGATTTTACGGTTAGATTGACGATGATCTGATAGAACACCGTAAAAAACAACCAGATACCAATGCCAGTCAATGCAGACGTAGTGGCCTGTTTAAATCGGATCGAAAGGAATATAGATAGCCCGAGCCAAAATCCGATATACACTATACACACAAAGAGATAACCGAGTATCCGTAATATCTCCTCCGGCGTGATCAAAATCCCTGTAAGGATAATGCCACTCCCTACCATCAGCATAGTGAGTGTCAATAATAGAACGCCTACTAAAATCAATGCACTTACAAATTTCGACAGCAAGAAATTATCCCTATAGACAGGTTGTGCCATTATTCGGATAAGCGTGCCCCGCTGTTGCTCGGAGTTGATGGCATCAAATCCTAAACCTATCCCCAATAAAGGTCCCAAAAAACTGAGGAATACGTGAAAAGGGGGTAGGCTACCTTCGGTTGTAGTGAGCAATTTAAGATACAGGAATAAATTGTCTGTGTCTTTTACTTCGGATACCACCTCACGGATGTTGCCCATAGCAACCAAGGTTGCCCCCAGAAATGTAAGTACAATGAGTGACAGCAATACGATAAACCGCCAACTACGGATCTGATCAGATATCTCTTTCCTGACCATTATCCAGAAGGGCGAACTAACGTTTTCCCTTCTTTTTAAATAATTTCCTATAAAAGTTTCTAAACGTATCATACACTTATGTTCTCGGTTATAGAGGTTTCAAAATACTTTTGATAGATATCCTCTAGACCATATTCCTTTCTTTGGACACCCATCACATCATATCCATTGTCCACAAAAAAGCGGACGATATCCGGTGTAACATCAGCATTACAAGTAATATCGATGCTATCGTTTTCGGTCGATATTTTTTGGACTCCCTTGAGGAGAAGTAATTCTTGCTCATGCTGCCAAGACATGTTTATCCTTTCTTTTAAGGTAACATGCACTTCATAGGAACTGCCGGTAAAAAGGTTGTCAGAAAGTGAATTGATATTTCCCTCCGTAATGAGTTCTCCTTTTACAAAGATACCGACCCGGTCGCACACCTTCTGTACCTGATGAAGATGATGGGAAGAGAGCAATACGGTCAATCCTTGGTTTCTATTTAAGTGAAGGATAAGTTCTAGGAAACTTTTTACCCCGCTCGGATCAAGTCCTAATGTTGGTTCGTCTAGAATGATGATCTCTGGTCGTTTGAGCAGCACCTCTGCCAGCCCCAAACGCTGTTTCATACCTCTTGAGTAGGTAGCTGTCTTTTTATTATAGAAAGCCTCTTCGAGGCCTACTGTACGGAGCATTTCTAGCGCACGTTCCCTTGCATCTGATCGAGTCATGCCGTTCAGTTCACCTATGTAAATTAGGTTCTCTATTGCTGTCATATCATCGTAAAAACTGACACTATCTGGTAGATAACCCACCTTCCTTTTTACATCTATAGGCGCTTTGGTAGCATTATGCCCACACACATACACCGTTCCACTGCTCGGTTCTGTCAGCCCCAATGCCATAAGTATGGTTGTGGTCTTGCCTGCACCATTAGGGCCTAGCAGTCCAAATATTTCCCCTTTCTTTACGGTGAGGTCCAATCGGTCCACAGCTTTAAAACGGCCATAGTATTTACTCAGTCCTTTGAGTTCTATTATCGGTTCAAACATAGCTTTTGTATTTATCTTCTGCCAAATTTACGGATGAGGTATGTGATCATTCCAATAGCTGCCAATATTACGGATAGGCCTGTCCAACCTGCTAGGGCAGAGGTTTTTACTGTCATTCTATAAGAGGCGGTACTTTTTGCTTCGGTAACCTTAGCAGTAAACTTACTTACATAATCGCCAACTAAAGTTTTCTCTGGCACTTTCACTTTGGCTACTACATCGGTAGTTTCGCCCGGCCCGAGCCGTTCAATCTCAGAAGGTGTAAA
>CAKZMZ010000482.1 GCA_937129345.1 uncultured Thalassovita sp.
CAATAGGCGTTTTTCTTTTATTCAAATCTTCTACTGTTTTCATAATTATAAGTTTAATGTAGTTTTCTTTGAACTAAAAAGCCATCATATTTTTTCCCACCCCAAAAACAAAAAATATTTTTTTCTTATGAAAGCCTATTTATGAGAATAAAGGCCAATTTTTACCTTGTTTCAAAAGCCAATAATAATCCTTGCGGGGCAGATACTTTCCAAGCGGCTTTTTCCATTGATGAAAAAGTATGCAAAAAATCTAGGGAAATTTGAAACGGTGCGACCGTCGCTAGCTTCGCTCAAACATTAAATTTCATAACTTTCAAAAAAATAACGAAAATTAAAACTAGGGGTGGGAAATGTCGGGAAGATTATAAGATGCTGCTAAATAAACCGATTTGTTATCTTGTTCTGTAAGCCAGATCCAGCCAGTTTCTATAGTTAGCATCTCGAGTGTTTTTTCTAAAGATTTGCGTAGTGCAGACTGTAAAGAAAACGCTCGGTTAAGGTGGCTCGCTATTTCATATAAGTGGTGTAAATTGTCTTTGTTCTTCATTGTGCATAGGTAGAAAATAGACTTGCTACAAGTTTACAAAAACTACCACAAGCTTAAAGCATGACCCTGATCAAATAAATAAGACTTACTAGGGTAGCTAATATGTTGTTTCTCTGTCCAAAAAGAAAAGGTTAGGTTGGTTGTTTTTTCTTACGCGCTCACAGCTATACAGGACAGTAAGAAAATAAATAGGAAGTAGTGTGTTTCCCTCATGTAATTAGTTTTATTTGATATAAATTGAAAAGTCAATCACTGCTATTTGTTGTAGATGATAATGGCTTTGATCGCTTTTAAGGTGAAATAGAATACAAACTTGGAAAATCTGCATCCAAAAAAAATTTACACGAGGTTGGTGAGCTATAGACGATTTATAGCGATAAAGGAAAAGTACTTGTCCTCATGAAGTTTATTAAAACTTCATGAGGATTTAACTGAAAGATTACTGTCCATCAGCAGTTGGTGGCGGTGTGACCATAATATGTGCTTTATGCGTGCCAGGGTCCATGATCCAAGGGCCACCGGGAACGATGGGCCTTTCGGGCAGGCCTGTAGTGGCCGATGTGGCCCAAGGTATGTACACCACATAGCGCAATCTTGCGCCTTCAGCTTCGCCGGTTTCAGCATTAAAACATCCTTCATCCCCAAACAAGACATGTAAAGTGGTAGGCTGTTCAGGCATGGCCAATTTACCAGACTTCACTTCTTCTTCGCGTATATCAAATATTTCTTTGCCATTTTTTCCTTCTGCTTTTAATGCCCTGCCTCTAGCCATAAAAGGCTCTAGATCTTTGTGGTAACAAGCTACGTTAAAGCCTTCTTTCTTAGGATCATCAGCTAAGCAGATCAATTCATTACTGCCTTTTTTAAGGGTTACGAGTTCCATTTTGTCATTGTAGCCCAATACAGTTACATCTGCCCTAGATTCTTTTGGGGCAGCCAAGGAGGCGGAGGCAATTTGATCAGCCTTACTAGGCACTTGCGCAACGGCCAAAGCGGCAAATAAAAAATAAGATATACCAAAGAGATAGGTAAGTGCTTTCATAGTTTCAGTTTTAAGAGAGTTGATGATTTGGATTAAGTTAATATTTTTTTGGGATATATCCTTGGGGATGTATAAAATTAAGGTCATATTATGATTTTACCTGAAGGTCGAGAAAACTATTACAACCGAATCGATGGTTGTGTGGCACGACTGTCGGCTAGACCAACATCTGCTGTAAATTATAAAAAACCATATATTTTTTACTTTTAATTTTTTTGAACTAGTATAAAAATTTTTTAATGGAAATAAAATCGCTTAGAGATAGACCCGAGTTAAATAATCAAAAAAAGCATAAAAAGGCGTATGATAGATTTAATGCTATCTTAGAAGAACTCAGAAAAAAAGAGATTCCCGAAAGGATTGTAAATGTTATCAATAAGCATGTAGATGAAATTAACGAGGCAGACTCTGATGAGAAAAACTTGAAGAAGTTGCTCAGGAAAAAGCAGACAAGTCTCTTGCAATTGCTCGAGAAGGAATTAAAAATCGTTCCTAAAAATAAATACATGAGCCTTTGGATGGCCTTGGGGATGAGTTTTGGGATTCCGATTGGCGTGGCCTTTGGTTCGGCTTTAGGCAGCATGGCTTATTTGGGCTTGGGTTTGCCTATTGGCATGTCAATAGGTATGGCCATTGGTTCTAGCATGGATAAAAAGGCAAAGGAAGAAGGCAGGCAACTCGACGTAAATTTAGGATTGTGATTTCTCTTTTGGATTTGGGAATTTGAAGATGGTTTCAATTCTATAGAAACTGGCAGCATATGTTGTAGTAGTTCATGAAAAAATTGTGCATACATTAACTAATAAAGAAACTTGAATTAAAATGATATACAGACTTATAATATTTTGGTTGCTCAACTTTGGAGCATTGGGTATTGGTAGTTTTTTTACAGGCCCCGGGGTTTCATCAGACTGGTATGCCAATTTAGCCAAAGCTCCTTGGACGCCACCCGGTTGGGTTTTCGGTGCCGCATGGACCACCATCATGATTTGCTTTGGTATTTATCTAGCTTATTTGTGGCCCCAAGTAGAAAATAAAAAGCTATTGATAGCACTCTACGTTATTCAGTTGATGTTGAACATCAGTTGGAATCCCGTTTTCTTTCATTTTCAGCAAGTTTTATTAGGATTGATAGTGATTTCTGCACTTACAGCTTTAGTCGGGGTTTTCCTGTTTTACTATTGGCCAACATTAAAACTCAAATCATTGCTTATTCTCCCTTACTTTATTTGGCTATTGATTGCCACTTCTTTAAATGGATATGTTTTGTTGAATAATTGAGGGGAGTAAAATAGCTTACCTCCCCAACAGCCCTTTCTCCGCTTCCTTCACCTTCTCAAACCCAAAACCTGCCAAAGCCTTTTCTAGTTTGGCTTGTATTTGCTCGTTGCATAAGTTGCCTATACTGCCTTCGTGGGTGTGGTTTACTTGGGTGGCATCTTCGTAGTTGCCACTTTCAATATCTCGCCCGATTTTTTTATAGGCATCTCTAAAAGACATACCTTCAAGCACTAATTTATTTACGGCTTTTACACTGAACAAAAAGCGGTAGCGGCTGTCGTTAATGATTTCATACTTAATGATGGTGTGCTCCAACATGTATTCGGTAATCTCAAGGCAGGTTTTGGTGTCTTGCAAACCATCAAAAAAAGACTCTTTCATGATCTGGAAATCTCGGTGGTAGCCAGAGGGCAGGTTGCCAGTAGTCATGCCTATTTCGGTGGCAATGTTCTGTATTTTATTGCAGCGAGCTCTAAGTAGTTCAAAAACATCAGGGTTTTTCTTATGGGGCATAATGCTAGAACCTGTGGTCAGGTGGTCTGGGAAAGTCAAGAATCCAAAATTTTGGTTCATGTACAAGGTAACGTCCATCGCTAATTTACCAAGCGTAGAAGCAATAGAATTTAAGGCAAAAGCCACTGTTTTCTCCGTTTTACCACGCCCCATTTGTGCATAGACAACATTGTAGC
>CAKZMZ010000483.1 GCA_937129345.1 uncultured Thalassovita sp.
TTACCTGTTCTGTAAGTTAGGCGAATTAAAATCCATATTTTTGGATGCCACGATCTGCCATCTCTTTTGCCTGTGCTCGTAAAACTTCTTAGCGAAAAAGGCTATTGGTCTTGTTATTATGCCTCCGTAAATAACAATGCTGTCTTTATATAGAAAACACCCATTCCCCAAATCTTTCATCTGTATGGAGTGATTCCAAACTTTTGCACCTTTATCCCATTCTTTGGTAATAATGACAAGTTCATCTTTATTGATGTACTCAATATGCAAATAGTGTGTACCACCAAAGGGTAAAAAACCAAAAATCTGGAGCTTAACTGCATAGGTTTCTCCTTCCTGCCAAAAATCTGGTGTTTTTCCTCCAACAAACTTAAAATGCATCATGCCTTTTGCTATGAATTGTAATAGGGCGGGGGTTTTTAAGGTTTCCCAAGCTTTATCTATGGGCATCGAGATAACAGAACTCATGGTCAGTTTTTTTGCGCGTACCAATTTATTTTTGTAGTTGATATGTACACTTTCTATTGCAACTTTTGGTTGTTTAGAGTCCTTTGTCGCCGCAAGAGAATTAATGAGTCTTAGTCCCATGTTGCTTTATGTTTTATGGTTTTATAAGATAAAGCAAATTTCACCACTATAACAGAATGGGTCATTGATTTAAATCAATAAATTAATAGGTCGGCATCAATTTTTATTAAAGTGGCTTATGAACAGAGCCTTTAATATTTTTGTTTATCGACCGCTTTTTAACACGACTAAGGGTTTCGGGGGTCATGTCTAAGTAAGAAGCAATCATATATTGTGGTACTCTTTGCAATAAGTTAGGATTTTCTTTTAAGAAAGAGTCAAACCTTGTATCATAGTTGTCATGTATAAGCCTATTGGCCCTTTGAACTGAAGTAATGTAAGCAGACTCTGCCAAAATTCTCCCCAAGCGTTCCCAAGTTTTGGAGGCATTAAAAAGCTGTTTTAGGTGGTTGCTCTGTATGCAATAAATGAGAGAATCTTCCAAAGCTTTTATTGGACGCAATGAAGGGGTTTTGGTCAAATAACCAAAATAATCGGTCATAAATTGATTCTCATAAAAGAACAACATGATCTTTTCTTCTCCATCAATTTGATAAAAGAGCCTAAAAAGCCCCGATTCTATAAATGCAATTTTTTGAGAATATTGGCCCTCTTTTAAGAAATAGTCATCTTTTTTGATTTTTTCCTGTTTAAAAAAGTCTTTGGCCATTTCCCAATCATCGTTAGAAAATTCTGCAAAGTTTTGAAGGTATTCTTTAATAACTTTATTAGGCATTATTCTTCAAGTTTTAGAATGTACACTTGCCTGCTGCCGTTATGTGTTGAATTGAAACCGACCATATCGCCATACTTTTCTTTTTGTCCCAAATATAATGATTATTGATTATCAAGTAGTTACATCATAACAAGTCTAATAAAACCTAACTATACATGCAATAATTATATCGTCCGCAATTGCATTGCGCCAATTGCATTGCGCCAATTGCATTGCGCCAATTGCATTGCGGATGTATAGTAGTAAATAATCTGACTACTATACATTTCTCAAAATCTGCAGTGGATTGTGGCTCCGGTAAATATTAAAACTCCGATATTTAAAATAACATTTATGGCCTTATATTCATTTCTTGCTAGCGTTATTACATAGTTTAAAATTTCACCTACACTATTAAGTCAAATACTTAAAATAACAGTAAACAAAAATAGCAAATAGATGATATTTACAGTTAATCATTTCATCAAACCCTAGTTCAAGCGTCCTCGCTTGAACTACTTTACTTGCTACTTATGATTAGCAAAACCAAAACGCTTTCTTCAAGCGTGCGCTTCTAAACACATAGTTCCTAACTATATATGCACCAATTTCATCTACCGCAATTGTGCTTTTCGTACATGCTCATTTATAAATGGAGAGGGTTACAGTAGTAAACGTATTTCTTTACTTTCAGCTAAACCTATATGTAAAACGCTTAGTTTGTTTTACTGAGTTTTGCGTTAATTACTTAAAAATGCATTTTTTAGTTTTTATAAAAATTTGTCGCTTCTTAATTATTTCAATAAATTATAGGTTTAGTTGAGGCTATAAATACATCAATGGATCCATTAATAGTTACAACATGCAGTATTTTGGTAGGCTTCTTCTATTATTTCGGTAAGAGAAGATTGAAGGGTGGGCGTTCTTTAATCTTTAAGCCTATTGAGTATTACAGCTATTTTGAAGAAAGACCAGAAACCTCTAAATACAATGTTTTAAATGAAGAAGATGAAGCAGAAGGCAGAGCCATATTGCTCAGTGCCGTATTACTCAATAACGGGAATGAATGCATAAATTTAGAACATATGGCTAAACCTATACTCATCAGAACAAGTCAAGCCTTTGATTTGGTGGGTATTAAAATAAAACAAGACCTAGGTGTAGATGCAAGCCTAGAAATAAATAACGAGGGCCACATTTGCCTAGGCTGGAAATCACTGAGGCCCGGTGATAGAATTGGCATAGATATTTTGGCAAAAGTTAGATACGATTTTTCTGAAAACAGGGCCATTTTTGAGTTCTATGAAAGTCTAAGAATTAAATCTTGGATAAAAGGCATGGGGAGAAGGGTTCAGAAAGAAGTAAGGGATAAAAAGAAAGATAGGGACAGAAGTATCATTAGTATGTTATTTATAGCATTGTGCTTGTTTTGGTTCTTTCAGGCATTTACTTACAAAGATTCTTTTAAGTATTTTTTTGGAGATATAGACGCTACAGTTAACAGCAGCTTATTGTCAGTAAAGCTCAGAAAACAGCTTAACGATTCTACCTTTATAGAAGGTGTGCTCAATAACTCAAACCCCAGTTTTATTGAATTAAAAAATACCGAAAAAACAACAACAGCAAGTGGGAAAGAAGAAGTTGAAAACTTAGGAACTGCCCGGTATTCTATATCCGATTTCCGCATTGTTTCCATTGAGACAAGTGGTACTTTTAATCAATATATCATACTGCTGTTGATTTCTACAACAGTAATTGTGTTGGTATTTACTTATTATTTAATAAAAACTTATGGCAAAGATATCTCTGAATGGAAGTACAGAGAAAATAGAGATGGATTGAAGAGATATTTGTCAAACGCGATTACAAAACATCTTAATTGAAAATTTACCGAGTGGGAACCATTCTACATTTAAAGCTCAAATATTTAGAATTAGATTGTATATAAACTGACATTATCTTGTAGAATAAGTAAACATTGTTATGCAACGCATGTAATTATTTAGAGAATCGGCTAACTTTTTAAATGAATGTCATCTATTAAGCATAACATAGCCTTTCCATAATTTCATTAATTAAATTTAAAAGAATGGATAATTTAAATAGAATAGGTCTTGATACCAAAGAAAGTAAAGAATTAGCAGTTTTACTTAGCGACTTGTTAGCCAATTACTCTACCTTTTACCAAAACACAAGGGGTTACCATTGGAATATAAGAGGCGATAAGTTTTTTGAATTGCACCTTAAGTTTGAAGAACTCTACAATGATTTATTTGAAAAGATAGACGAAGTTGCAGAAAGAATCTTGACTCTTGGACATATGCCAGAACATAAGTTTTCAGAATATCTTAAAAGTTCAGCCGTAACCGAAAGCAAAGAGGTTACCAACGGATATAAGGCGATAGAAGAAATACTACAGGCATTTAAGACTTTATTGTCTAAACAGAGGCATATATTAAACTTATCAGCCGAGATCAACGACGAGGGAACCAATGCACAAATGAGCGATTACATAAGAGAACAAGAAAAGCTTGTTTGGATGTATTCGGCCTTTTTAAATAAATAAAAGTAATGAGGAAACTACTTTGAAAGATTTCTGACTATTGCTCAAGTAATCATTCTGACTAGTTTTTACGTTTGAAAAAGAAAGTAGTTCTGTGCTCTACAAAAGCACTCAATAAACTGTATTGATCTAAATGATTTTGTTTTCATTTTGATAAATTATACTAAGATGACTTATACAAGGCTCTCTTACCTTAGGAGAGCCTTTTTAATTTTTTACATTAAAAAAACAAAACTTTAACATTGAAAGTGAAATCTTATATTTTTACACCTAAAATGACAATGTAAATTTAACTGTCTTACTAACATTACAATGAAAAGATTTCCGCTCCTTCTACTAGTATTTTTCTTTCTTAGCAGCCACGATATGTATCTAAAACTAGATACCTATTATTTGGAGCCCAATACTTCGGCAAGTATTAAACTTTTTAATGGGACTTTCGAAAAAAGCGATAACATAATTGCTCGAGACCGCATGGTCGATGTTAGCTTGGTTGGCAACGGCAAACGAAACAGCCTCGACACCACACAATGGACTGAGGATAGCGGTGCAACCATTCTCAATTTTAAAACGGGTACTGAAGGAACATGGGTGGCCGGTGTATCTACTCGACCAAGAAATATTGAAATGACAGCAGAAGACTTCAACAATTATCTTCAGCATGATGGCGTAATCGATATGCTAGAGTTGCGTAAAAAAAATAATACCTTGGGTGAGGATGCTATAGAAAAATATTCTAAACATGTAAAGACCATTTTTCAAGTTGGTGATCAACTAACAAACGATTGGCAGACAGAGATGGGTTATCCTATTGAGTTTATGCCAATGAGCAACCCTTATGACATACACCCCGGACATGAGCTGCAGGTGCAATTGCTGTGGCAAGGTAAACCACTGACAGACCAACTTGTGTACATAGGCTCGCAAGAAGCAGAACACCATCATGACCATGACGAAGAACATGTGCACCAAGATGGCACTACACACAGCCATGACCACGAACACGGCAATGAGGAAACGGAAGACCACCATCATAGCCTTGCGCAATTTCGCACAGATGGTGAGGGTAAAATTGCTTTTGAAATTACCCATCAAGGTGTTTGGTACCTTCGCACTATTTATTTAACCACTACCGAGGAGGAAGGCCTGACACACGAATCGAACTGGGCCACTTTAACCTTTGAGGCAGGAGAGGGTCACAGTCACGAACATCATGAAGAACATGCTCATGTTCATGAAGAATCCCATGGTCTCGGAATCCCATCCTATGCTTATTGGATAGGTAGTTTGGCACTGATCGCTGTTCTATTTATTTGGTTTAACCGCAAAAAAGGATGATGCGATATATTAAGCTTGTCATACTGCTTTGCGTACCCCTTACGCTTACAGCCCATGACATAGCAGACGCCGATCAAGAACTGTTGGCAAATGGCAGTTTATGGGCTTACATTTGGGTAGGGGCTAAGCACATGCTTACCGGTTATGATCACCTACTTTTTTTAACGGGTGTTATTTTTTATTTGAATGGCTTTAAAAGCATTGTACGTTTTATTACGGCTTTTACTGTAGGGCATAGTATTACACTTTTGTTTGCTACTTATTGGGGCGTTAAGGTAGACGAGCATTTGATCGATGCTGTTATTGCCTTAAGTGTATTTTATAAGGGTTTCGAAAATTTGGGAGGTTTTGAAAAGCTATTTAATAGTTCTTCTCCAAATCTAATGTTCATGGTGTTTACTTTTGGTTTGATACATGGTCTTGGGCTCTCTACCAGACTACAATCTTTCAATATAGGAGATGAACTGTTCCTTGCTAAAATCATAAGCTTTAATGTAGGCGTGGAAATGGGCCAAGTATTGGCATTGATTCCCATTGTATTTGTTATTTCAAAGTGGAAATCTCTTAAAAGTTATGAATCGTTTTACAAGGCTGTCAACTTTTATTTGATTATAGCAGGTGTTTTCCTTTTTATCTTACAGATGAATGGTTTTTTTAACTCATGATTTTTGTATTGAAGGTATTAAATACACACTTTGTAATTCTTCTTCTACAGTTTAATTGGCCTAAAAAATACCCGAGCTAAATTTCTCATACTTCTTCTTAAAATAAAGTATTACTGAAAGAAAGACGAGTATGTAAATCAATGACAAGACCAATATCAGCAAAAACGAATTTAATGTACTCACCATCAACATCGTTTTTAAAGGAAGAGCGTAAAGAAACGATAATGTGCCTTCTAGGTATGAAAGTACAGCTCCTAAAAATAATGATGATGTGTAAATAATGTTTTGCATGATGTAGATGGGTCTAAATATCGAATCTATTTCAAATTACTAGTTAAAACTTTGATGCCAAGAAGATAGCTTTTGCTTAAAGCTCTGTAAACCAATGCTTTATAAATATTCTGCTTTTTTATTCTGTCCACTTACTGAGATATTATGTGGAATTGCCTATACACAGTTTTACATTTTGTATACAGTTGAGTGAATAAAAATTGAGACAAAAATTTAAACAGATCGGGTACTTTGTTACAATCTTTCTCAAAAGTCGGGGAATAATTTCTACAAATTATTATCATGATTTATGTAGACGAGTTTTTATTTCTATTTTAATATACTGAAAATCAATATGTTAATGTAATAAAAGAATGTTATACGCTTTTTGGAGAAATATTTTCAGCTATTAGTGCGAATTAAAATTTTTTAATTATGAAGAAGCAAAATTTAGTATTTCCATTATTAATTACTTTTTTATTCGCATTTGCGAGTTGTGAACCTAAGCAAAGCAATACCGAAGAGGTTTCTGAGGATTTGCAAGAAACTAAAGATGAACTCTCTGAGGATATCGAGGATAAAATCGAAGAAATCGATGCTGAGCTCAGAATCAATGAGTCTAAGTTTGAGCAGAGGGCAGAAGAAGTAGAAGACGATGTGGAAGATTCATATAAGCAAGCAAGACAAAATCTTATCGATATGAAGCAAGACCTTAATCAAGATTTGCAGAAATTAGAGAATGCTTCGGAAGATGACATTGAAAAGATGAAGATGGACTTTAAGCAGACCACAACAAAAATTGATAACGAACTAGAAGAGTTCGGCAATGAAGTAGAAAGACTTTTTCAGAGCTAATCCTCCATAATTAGTGCCCAGTATTTTTGTGGGCATCTTATTAAAAATTCGATTTTTTAAAGTACATGGCCAATTAGGTCAAGTGTACATTTTTTCAACTTTAAATATATACAGATATGTTACGATGGACAATCACTTTTTTTATAATAGCAGTAGTAGCGGCAATCTTCGGTTTCGGAGGTATAGCAGCAAGTTTCGCTTGGATCGCCAAGATACTCTTTGTAGTATTCTTAGTAGTATTTGTCATCTCGCTTATCATGGGCAGAAGCAGATTATAGCATAAGATATAGACCGCTTTAGATTAGATGGCTTGTACTCAAGTCATCCAAATCTAAGCGACTTTTTCAAGCGACTTGAATCCAAGCGACTTTTTCAAGCGACTTGAACCCAAGCGACGTGATTCTATTTTAGAAACAAAACAGTATATATCATGAAATTACTAACAAAAACAACCATATTATTAACCGTTGCTACTCTGTTATGCATAGAAGTAAATGCCCAAGCAAGGTTGGGACTTAAAGGTGGGGTTAACCTTACCAAGTTCTCATCTGATGAGTTCAATGCCAATACTTATAACAGAGCAGTTTTTGGAGCATTTGGTGAGATACCTTTAATACCCAACTTTTCATTTTCTACTGAGATTAATTATTCTAATGAGGGTACTAAGTATGAAATAGGTAATCTCGACAGGACAAAAATTTCTTACCTTGAGATTCCGGTTCTGGCCAATATTTATTTTACCAATACTAAAGTACGCCCAAAGATTTTCGGTGGGCCTTCTATGAGTTTTTTAATGAATGCAGAGAACGTATTTGAAGATGGCTCAACGGTAGATCTAAATGACCAATATAAGGAAAATGAGATAGGTGTAGTTTTAGGCGCTGGGGTAGACTTGCAGATTACCGGAGAGAATTATCTATTGTTCGATATCCGCTATGATTTTGGTATGACCGAAATTAATGATTTGGATGTAGGCGCTTTTCAGAATAGGGGTTTTAGATTGAGTGTAGGTGCGAGTTTCCCGATAAGTCAATATTAATTAAACCAAAATAAAAATAAGCTATGAAGACACATATAAATATAATAAATGCATTACTAATGTTTGCCATGGTATTTGGAACCAGCTGCAATAGTTGGAACAATACTGCTAAAGGAGGAGCTGCCGGTGCAGGCACAGGAGCCGCGTTAGGTGGACTGCTCGGGAAAAAATCCGGTAATACTGCTGAAGGTGCCATTTTAGGTGCTGCCCTTGGTGGTGTAACCGGTGCTGCTATAGGCAGATACATGGACAAGCAAAAAGAAGATTTAGAAAAAGACCTAGAGGACAAAGCAGAAATAGAAAGAGTGGGCGAAGGTATTTTGGTCACTTTTGAATCTGGATTGCTCTTTGGTTTTGACTCAGACAATTTGGACAATGAGATTAAAAACGAGTTGGCCGAGTTTTCTAACACGCTTAAAGAGTATGAAGATACAGAAGTGCTCATTGAAGGACACACCGACAGCGTAGGTTCAGATGAATACAATATGAAGTTATCTAAAGAAAGGGCAGAGGCTGTCCATAATTATTTGCAAGCTCTTGGTGTAAACGGTTCGAGACTTATAGAAGAAGGCCAAGGCGAAACTGAGCCGGTAGCCACTAATGAAACAGAAAATGGTAGAGAACAGAACAGAAGGGTAGAGATTGCCATTTATGCCAACGATGAGCTCAAGCAAAAGGCCAAAGAAGGTGAGATATAAAACTTCATTTGCAAATTTGAAAAATTATATCGCCCGCAATCGCATTGCGCCAATTGCATTGCGCCAATTGCATTGCGCCAATTGCATTACGGATGCTTGAGCAGCGCATTTTTCGCTACTCAAGCATCCTCATTTATAAAAGAGGATGATGTATAGTAGTATGAATCTTTATTTAAAAGTTTGAAAAATTAAATATTAGGTCTAGAAAAATACTGGGCTTTTTTTTACTACCTATTGCCTACCGTTCATTCGGTGAGAGCAACAGAGAAGTAAACCCAACTCCAAACATAATCATAATTGCTTATGAAAAAGATGATTTTCCTTTCACCATTATTGTTTGTTTGCTTAATGATCAATACCTACTATTTTGTTTCCAGTGGCGAGCAAATTTTATTGGTGTCACTTTTACCTTTATCTACTTTGTATCTATTTTCAGGAACGCACCAATTCACTAACAAACAGGTAGACATGTCCTGTATGGGCAAATTGTTTATCAGTCTAAGCTTCTCGGGCATATCCACAATGACCATAATAGTGGGCAGGGATTTACTTGCCCAAACTGAATTGCCGGTAACTGTTGCATTACCAAGCTTTCTCTTTGTATGCATGTTTGCTTTAACTATTGTATACTTTAAGAGGAGGTACAAAAGAATAAGTGTAGCATATCTAAAGCAACTCTTTTAAAGAGGGCTGTGGCTCTCAATTACCAATAAAGTAAATAAAATGAAAACAATTATTTATTCCTTATCTATATTAATAGTTATCACTACAGCTCTGCCCTACATTAGACATGAGGCATGGTGGATAAGGATATTCGATTTCGTAAGATTTCAGATTTTAATCATAAGTATCCCTACAATTTTGTTAGGGCTATATTTTTTAGACCTCACAACTGTAGATGTGCTCTGCCCATTTGTTGTTTTTGTATGTGCACTACTCCAAATAAGAAGAGTTTTCCCATATACTTTTTTTGCACATAAAGAAGTGAAAGGGGTTCGGGATAAAGAGGTGGAAGAAGATGAAAAGAAATTATCTTTAATAGTATGTAATGTTTACATGTACAACAGTAAGTACATGAAAGTGGTAAAGCTCATCGAAGATAAGCAACCAGATTTTTTGCTTTTGTTAGAGCCTAATAAATTCTGGACAGAATCTATAGATCCTTTTATGAGTGACTATAGATATAAAGTGCTGCATCCAAAAGAAGATACATATGGAATTGCACTATTTTCTAAAAAAGAATTGGATAATGTAGAACTGAGATTTTTAACCGACAAAGAGGTACCAAGCATTCGAGCCAACGTAAAGATGAGCGATGGCAGATGGTTCGACTTATATTGTGTACACCCCAAGCCACCATTTCCTAGCGAGCATGATAGCTCTTTGCAAAGAGATGTAGAACTAATAAAAATCGGGAAAGAGATAAAGAAAAATAAAAGGCCTACCATTTTAGTAGGAGACCTCAATGATGTAGCATGGTCTAGAACTACAAGGCTTTTTCAAAAAATATCAGGTGCTTTAGACCCAAGAATAGGAAGAGGGTTTTTCAGTACTTATCATGCAGACGTCATATTTTTTAGATGGCCTTTAGACCATGTTTTCCATTCAAAAGAATTTAGGCTACACAAACTAAAGACATTGCACCATGTGGGATCTGATCATTTCCCTATCTATACCGAGTTGTTCTTTGATGCCGGCAATGAGAATGAAAGGGCAGAAAGACCCGATGAAGAGGAGCAAGAGGTCATAGAAGATAAACTAGAAGAATATAAATCATAATATCATGAAAAAGTCATTATTAATATTTTCACTTTTTTTGTTGTATGCCTGTACGTCGGTACCCCTTACCGGTAGAAAGCAGTTCGCGCCTATGCACTCTTCGCAGATGTTGGCACTAGGTCAGCAGAGTTACGCCCAGGTTATCTCTGAAAGTGAACTGAGCAATAGTTCAAAATACAAAAATCGAGTAAGGAAAGTAGGCAATGGAATGAGCATTGCCATAGAGCAGTTTTTTATAGAGAAAAACCAAGCTGATGTTGTAGACCACTTTGAGTGGGAATTTAATGTAATTGAGAGCGATGTGGTAAATGCATGGTGTATGCCCGGTGGTAAAATTGCATTTTATGAGGGAATTATGCCAATTTGCAAAAATAGAGATGGAGTGGCCGTTGTAATGGGTCATGAAATTGCCCATGCAATCGCTCAGCATGCTAATGAAAGGTTGGGGCAGCAATTGGCTGTACAACTGGGTGGACTTACTTTATCTGCAGCCTTACAAAACAAACCAAGAATTACACAGCAGTTGGCAATGACCGCATTTGGGATAGGCGCTCAAGTAGGATACGTACTGCCCTATAGTAGGATGCATGAATCAGAGGCAGACGAAATGGGACTTTATTTTATGGCATTGGCAGGTTACGATTTGTACGAGGCTCCTAAATTTTGGAGAAGAATGCTAAAGAATTCTAAAAATGGACAAAGACCTCCAAGATTATTATCGACACATCCTATGCCCGAGCAAAGGATTAAGAGGTTGGAAGCTCTAATCCCTAAAGTACTAAGAGACATAGAAAATATTGAACAGAGCGGGAGTATAGGCCATTAAATTTTTAACTAGTAATACAATAAAAATCAGTAATTATGAAACCGAGTAATAAGACAGCATATTCACAAGCGAAAGAAGTAGAAAAGATATTGCTCAGTTATAAATACCACGAAGCTTGCCTGCTTCATGGGTTTAAATACAATAGCAGCTTCGAAAAACTAAGGGAAAAGATTGCGATAGATTTGTATGAGAAAAAGTCGCAGGAATTTATAGACGAGCTCGAAGAGTTTGCCTTCAATATAAAAACACCTGATGTTAAAGACAAAGGACAAACAGAAGGTGATGTTAAACTACATCTCTCTAAAATATTATATCAATTGACCAGGTTACTCAATGATCATTATCGCTTTTGGGATATTGAAATGATTGAAATCATACGCAACCAAGTAATCAGCTATAAGTATCTATACAATGCGCTTCACAAACAGGGTATTTTATCATAGATTTGACATTTCCCACCCTCAAAGTACAAACTATTTATTTTTCATTAAAGCTTATTTTTGGGTATACAAATCAATTTTCAATCTACTTTTAAAGCCAATGTCAATCCTTGCGGAGCACATAC
>CAKZMZ010000484.1 GCA_937129345.1 uncultured Thalassovita sp.
CAACCTTGGATTACAATGGCTACCGAGAGCGAGAGCCGTTCATTGGTTATTTTGCTCCTGAGGCAAATACGGGAAAAAGGATGAATTTAAAATTTGATGCCTACAATACAATTCCTGTGGATTTAAATGGCGATGGCTACCATGAGTTTGCCTGTGCCAAAGGAGAGCAGGCTAATTGGAAAATATATATGTTTTCTGGCGATGAAGTCGGTTACTTAGGGGATAAGGCATATATTGCCATGGCTTCAAAAATTTTAGACGCGCCAGGCGAACAAATATTTTGTTATTATCCGGATGGTTCAATAATTATATGGGGAGATAAAAATGCTAAGGATACCGAAACCGCACAGAAAAGATATATGCATCCGTACTACAAACTGATGCAAAAATTGACTGCTAGTGGTTATAACTTAGTAAACTTAGGTGGCTTATAAAGTTTACTTCTTTATGTATCAGGGCGGCGCCTCAACAAACTGAGAACAGTTATTTGAGATTTTTAAAAGCGCTTGAGTCCTATCACGGATACTACTATCGTCGTGGATTGTAGTGTGCTCTGCAATAGACACAATCTATTTCTAAGTTATTATAAGGTCTGTAATCTACAGCTTTCAGAAGATGTTTTAGCACACTAAGATACATTTTATAAAACCTAAATGTAAAAATGTTCAGCAGCCTATTTTTATCTTAATTATATCTATTGTATATTCTATTAGAGCAAAAAATGTATAACTTATTTGGTATCAGCATATATTAGCTGAACTATGAAAACAACAAGCCACCAAAGCGATAAAGAAATTGAAAGACTGCGAGAGTTGGTTTCCCAAAAATTCAATTTTGGAGATGTTGACCTTTGGGGGCACTACCAATACGAAGAGTTGACTGCTCAGATCATGCAAACCTCTGGTGTGCTCATTAGTCAGAATACTTTAAAACGCTTTTTTGGTAAAATAAAAAGTAAAAGTACAGCGAGTAAGTCTACATTAAATGCCTTGGCTGTGTTTTGCGGTTTTGATAGCTACTATGATTTTGTTCAAAAAGAAGTGGCCAAAAGTAACAAACCTGTGCTTAACAGTAGGGAGGTATCCACCATTTGGAAAAGCCTTTTTGCAGCTTTGGCCGTCATAGCATTAGCCGTTTTTTTTGTCAAGTATTTTTATAAACAGAAGAGGATAGAAAAAGTAATTGCCAATGCTGAAATACATCAGGTAGTTAATGAAGGCAATGTACCCTTTACTCAGATTTTTAAGTATAAGGTAGATGCTAATTTGGTAGATACCATTCATTTCCAAGAGTTTGACAAAGACCTCATTTCCCTTTCTACCAAAGACTCTATTTTTAGCTACATGCATTTTGTACCTGGTTACCGAGTAGCCAAATTTATGGTTAACGGCCAAACCATTTGGAACACGCAGTACAAAGTGAATTCTAAAGGCTGGTTGGCAGTATATCCGTGGGGTGGGTTAGAACCGAGAAAATACATTCCTTTAACAGAAGGAGAAAGTATAGGTTTAACAGAAAAGCAGATGCTCAAGCACAACATCGATTTTTCTTTGCCTGAAGATAATGGCTGGATAAGTTATTTTAACATGCAAAACTTTAAAGCGAGCGGTGAAGATTTTGAACTGCAGACAATTATTAAAAATCAATTGAACACAGGCTCACAGCAATGTCAAGATGCCATAATTTCTGTAGAATGCCAAGATTATCTATATAATGTGCATTTTACACAGTTTGGCTGCCAAAAGTTTGCAGATATAGAAGTAGGCAATACCAAACTATTTGGAGACAAGAATGATTTTTCTGCCCTAGCGCTCGATATGAATCAGTGGAACCAAATCAAGCTTGCAGTAAGAGCGCGTATTTTTTCGATAGAAGTGGCAGGAGAAAAGGTGTTTGAATGCCCCATTAACGGAACACCCGGAAAGGTAACAGGCTTACATTTTCGCTTTAGAGGTAGGGGAAACATCAAATATGCCGCAATTAAAAATGGCGAAGATGCCGTCGTATTCGAAGATGGAAATCCAGAAGTCTTATCTCAGAACCAATTCCACGCAGTAAATGAAAATGATTGATAAAGTAAACGCTTTGATATGCTTTTTTTCTTGAGTTTTTGAGTTAGAACGTTGCGTACTCACTTTCTCAACTTCACGATGTCCCGCCTTTACGAATTACAAATCTATCAAATCTACCAAAACACAAACAATCAACTTAACAGCTGTATAATCCCTCAAAAACCTCATAGATAAATATTGGATGGTTTTTGTAAAGGTTTTGGAGTTCATTTTTAAGCGCCCCCAAAGGCGGATTTTAGATATTTATAGCCAGTCAATCAACCCTATAAACTAATGAAATGGACCACTAGCCTTTGCTTGCTTATTTTTTTAATAACAAGCGCACATGCACAAAAAAACAAACCTTTAAAAATACTTTGGTTGGGCAGTAGCAGTACCTACTGCCACGATATGCCCTTACAAGTGGCCGAAACCATACAAGAAAATGTGGGCATAAACATTAAATCTTACCTTGTAGGGAAAAGCGGTACAGGTTTTCATGAGTATTTAAGAGAAGATTTTGAAGCACAATATGGACTAGAAGAAGGCCAAACCCTGTTAGATAAAATTGCCACAGGCAAATACGATTATGTGGTCTTGCAACAAATCACCTATTTTATTGCAGATAAAGACAGCACAGAAGTACTAAACGCCACTAAAACACTTTGCCAAGCCATAGAGCAAGCTGGTAGCACGCCCGTATTTTATGAGATGGGTTGGCGCTTACAGTCCTTGAACCAAACTGGCCGAGAGATGATTTTGGATGAGGCCATTAAATATGGTGTAAACAAATATGCCCCTTGCTCAAGAGCTTGGGCCAAAGTAAGAGCAGAAAGACCTGACCTCGAATTGCACAATTTACCTGATACCGATCATCCGGGCACTTTAGGTACCTATCTTAATATATGTTGTTTCTATGCCGCTATAACAGGTGAATCTCCGGTGGGGCTTCCTGCCAACGTACGCTTTTGGCCTCGCTTTGGTGCTTTTGATAAAGATGAGGCAAGAGCAAAACTGAAAACACTAGAGCTCGATGAGTACCATGCCACCATGCCCGAATGGATGCAAATGATATCTGCCATGGTATCCGAAACCGAAATAGATGCAGCTACTGCAAAATACTTACAAGAAACGGCTTGGGAAAGCTACCAAGAGATTATATCAAAAATCCAAAACTGATATAGATACTGTAAATTATGAAAAGGAGAAAAATACCAGTCAAAAAATTCTTAATCGCTTCACTAGGCATCTATGCCATAGCCATCTTTTTCACGCTATCAGGCTTTAATAAAAAAGAGCTACCGCCAAAACCTCCTACATTAGAGGCGCTATACACTGACTTACTTCAACAAAAAGCTTATGACCAAGCTGTAAATAGATTGAAATCCACCTATCTTCAAGCAAATTTTGAAGAAGAGGTAAGTGGTGCTGCGCTGGCTATAGCCAAAAATGCTACTATTGGCATACCTTTGCTAGATGCTTTTTCCAAAGATGATAGGTTGCTATCAAAATCAATAGAAGCGGAATTGCTCATGCATACCGCTAGAGGTACAGAGCTTAAACCTTGGGAGAAAAAGCGAAAACAAGAAGAGCTCGATATCATCAGTACGGATCAGGTAGCCACACGCGCTATAAAATTACTGGCACACAAAGATCCTTATGTAAGCGGTTTGGCCGAATTTGCCATTTCCATTCGGGTAGGCTTGGAAAATGCCGAAAGTTTAAGGGAATTCCCTAGAGAAGATGTCCCCAATTGGTACAATACATGGGAAGAGGCCTTAACCCCTGAGGCCATGATTACATTCGATTATGTGAGGCAATCGGCTCTTTTGGGCATACATCGCTCTAAAGAACGCTTATATGCTGAGACAGATAAAATGCTAGAAAGGGCCGATATGTTGATAGAACACATGCAAGAAGTAGGAGATGCACGACTATTGGCGCAGGTGAGTAAAAAAATGAGTCAGCTACAAAGCTCAGCAGAAAGACTTAAAGCAGAAGATGAATTGCCGGAGCTGAGAAAAGCCTACCTCCAAATCCGGCGTGAGGCCCGCGATTTAGTCATGCTCAATCCTGATATCGATTTTGAACAGTTGATTTTTGCGCAGCATCATGCTTTCCACGATTTTGGCAACATTACCAATGGGGGTAAATCATATGTAATCAAGCCAAGTGGAGATTTGTACATTAAAGATGGACTACATCCTTCAGGCAAATTAAAAGGACTGATTACCGAAAAATTAGGACCAGGCCATACGCGAGGTTTTGAACTGCATTACGATGCGGATAAAATTCTCTTTTCATTCGCACCGCAACCCAATTACTACGATAATATCTTTTATGAATCGGATCAAGGTTTTGATGATAAAGCACACGGACTGAGCCAGACCAACAATATATACGAAACAGATTTAGAAGGCAACATTCGGCAAATAACTCATGATTTACTGCACGTAGATATAGAGCCTACCTATCTGCCCAATGATGATATCGTCTTTTCATCTGATCGAGGAGATTTCGGTAGCCAATGCTGTGGTAATTTCTTTCAGAACAAGCACATTGTAAACCAGTACCGCATGAACAACGATGGCACAGGTGTAAGACCGATGAGCAACAATGTGCATTTTGATCGATACAACCATGTTTTGGATGACGGCCAACTTATTTACACCCGTTGGGAATACCAAGAAAGACACCTATGGCGCACACACAATTTGTGGACCTCACGCCCAGATGGTGCCATGGCAGATGCCATTTACAAACAACACATCAATGATTTGGCGCCCATGGCGCTGAGGGATGCTAGGCAAATTTACGGTACAGATAAGTTGGTGGCCATAGGTTGCGGACACCACGAATGGGAACAAGGCGCTGTAATGGTGATTGATCCACACATGGGCATCAATGACCGCAGGGGCATGGTTACCGTAACCCCACATATCTCTAAAAGAGAAGGTGGCATAGGTCGGGGTGTAATTCCCGAAGGTGGAGGCGTGATAGACAATGGAGGTCTGTACCAACAACCTTTTGCCCTTTCAGAAAAATCTTTCTTGGTGGCGTATTCCTACAACTTCCCAAGAACTTACACCCATGGTTTCAACTTTGCCTTATATTACATAGATATGTTCGGGCATAAAGAGTTGGTGCACAGAGACCCCGTACTTTCGGCTTGGTATCCGGTGCCACTCAAGAAAAGGAAAAGGCCTCGGGTAATTCCAGATTATCAAAACCCAGAAAAAGATTATGCGGAACTATATGTGACTAACGTAACAGAAGGCATGCCCGACGTAAGGCCGGGAGAAATCAAGTACATTAGGATTGCACACCATACCGAATGGCCAGCTGAACAACTTTCTGACAAACCCCATCATTACAACCATTTGCATTATACACCTTCAGGGTCTTGATCCCGTACTGTGGGTATGTCAACTTGGAGTCCAGCGAGGATCATTGGTACTGTACCTGTGGAAGAGGACGGGTCTGCCTTTTTTAAAGTTCCTGCAGATGTGCCAGTGTATTTTCAGGCATTGGATGAAAATTTATTGGAAGTACGAAGGATGCGTACCTTTGTTACGCTGCAACGCGGTGAAGTAAGAGGCTGCACAGGCTGCCACGAAACCCGCGACGAAGCCCCCCAAGCTTTGATGAAAGTGCCCAAGGCCTTGGCCAAAGAATCGGTCTATCCCGAACCACCAAGTTGGGGCAGTACTACTTTGCCAGACTACGAAGCACACATCCACCCCATTATCGTGAACAACTGCCAGCCTTGCCATGGAGAAAAAAATCCGGCTGCAGGTCTAGAGTTTTCTTCAAGGCGGGTAGATGGCTACTATCAAGCTTATAGAACCATGTTTGGCCTTAGTGCCGATGCGCCTACGCCAGTGCAGGAATTGGCCGCTTTTGAAATGAACCAAGGCAAAGGGCATAACGTGGTAGTGGATAGGGAAGCACTTAGAATGATGGAACGCAACGAATACCCCGGTCAGCTCATTACAATTTCTAACAAGTTTGGAGACAATAGCGTAACCGAGGTTCGCCAGTTTGGTTCTGGCAACAGTCCACTTATCAAAGCCTTGCTTTCAGAGGCACATCTGCAACATGTAAAACTCTCTGACAAAGACTGGGAAGACCTCGTAACATGGATAGACGTAAACGCACCTTATTGGGGCACTTTCATTGACAAAGAACCGGTAAGAGAAGGCGAAAAACCACAGCGACTCAAAATACAGATAGGGCAACCATTTGGCTTAGAGAATGAATAAAGACTGTAAAAGATCATCTATCTGCAATTTGAGGACAAAAACCAATAGCTATAAAACAAGATGAAGACACTTGCTATATCCCTATTTCTACTCACAGTGCTACTGCTAACTTCAATGCGAAACGAAAAAACACCATCTGAGCCATTAGAGGTCGTACAATTCAGTACGGCATTGAATTCAGCAAAAAATAGTTCCGTAACTAAGGATGCCTTTCGTTCGCCACAGGCCATTGCTTATTCAGAAGATGGCAGATGGATGGCCTCAGTAGATTTCACTAAAGGCGCATTATATATTTTAGATGCAGAAAAGCAGAGCTTGGTAAAAGAAATCAGTGATTTTGATAGGCCATTTGATGTGTGCTGGATTGATGATAGAACCGTAGCCGTCTCTGAATATGGTAGCCCCCAAATAAGCTTGGTCGATGTAAAAAAAGTTGCTGTAAAACAGGAAATAGCTTGCACACCTTACCCTATGGGTATTGCTTTGGCAGATAGTCAACTCTTGGTAAGTGGTTTTGGCAAAAATGAAGTTGGGGTCATTGACCTTAAAAAGTTAGAAGAAACAAGAGTAATTCCTGTTTGGTACCAACCCGATTTTATTGCGGTTGACCCGGATAAGCGATATGCTTGGGTATCTAACCTCACTCCAAAATCATCTAAAAATGGCGCCAAGATCACCCAAATTGACCTGCAGAAATTAGAGGTAAAAAAAGAGGTAGAGTTGCCTTTTGGCAGTAGCAATGTGAGGCAAATTCTATGTAATCCTAAAGGCAAATGGGTCTATGTGGTGCACACTTATGGCAAAGTTATGTTGCCTACTTCTCAACTCGAGCGTGGTTGGGTCAATAGCAATATCTTGAGCATTATAGATGTAGAAAAAGGAGAGGTTTATGCCTCTGTTCCTTTTGATTACACCACAAAAGGGGCTGCCGACCCTTGGGGGTTGGCCATTTCGCCCGATGCGGAAAGATTATATGCCTCTTTGGCTGGTGTAAATCAATTAGCCATTATAGAATTAAAGAAACTACATAAGTATTTAGCAGGGGAGGCCATGCCACAAGGCTTGGCAACTAATGATGCCAAGGCAGAGGTAGCGTTAGATGTTTGGCAGGCTGTTCATAAAGATCCATCCAAAAGAAAAGTATTGATCAATAAATTTGCAGCGCTTTATGCAGCAGACTTATTAAGGAGATATGATTTACCGCTGACCAACCCAAGAGGTATTGCTCTTGCCAAAGATGGTGTAACACTTGCTTTAGCAGGATACTTTTCAGGAGATGTTGTATGGTTCGATACAGGCCAGAAAAAAGTACTGAAAACAATACCTTTAGGAGAACAACCTGAAATGACCTTGGCAAGAAAAGGCGAGATGATATTTCATGACGGTACTTCTACTTATCAAAATTGGTTGAGTTGTGTTTCTTGCCATCCACATGGTAGAGCAGATGGGTTGAACTGGGATTTGTTGAATGATGGTATAGGTAGTCCCAAAAATGCCAAATCGCTTTTGCTTTCCCATGCTACTCCGCCTTCTATGTCTACAGGCATTCGTGCTAACTATGAGGTGGCTGTGAAAGCAGGTTTTTATTTCATCAAATTTAATAAAGCGGATGAAGAGCACTATGCCGCTGTGCGTAGCTATCTAAGTAATATGAAACCCGACCCCAGCCCTTATTTAGTAGACGGGCGCTTATCAGAAGAAGCACTTAAAGGCAAAGAACTATTTGAGAGTGATAAAGCAGGTTGCTATAAATGTCATAATGGTGAATACATGACCGACCAAAAAATGCATGGCATCGGTACCAAAGGAGAATATGACAGAAAGCAAGAATTCGATACACCAACGCTGATAGAAGTATGGCGTACCGCACCTTACTTACACGATGGCAGCATTTCAGATTTAGAAGAGCTTTTTTCAGAAGAAGTGCGCACCCAACATTGGCACGGTAAAACCAAATACCTCACAGACGAAGAGATTGGCTATCTCATCAGTTATGTGA
>CAKZMZ010000485.1 GCA_937129345.1 uncultured Thalassovita sp.
ATCTCAACATCTCAACATCTCAACATCTCAACATCTCAACATCTCAACATCTCAACATCTCAAAAAACAATTCCTTCAAGATTCATTAAAGCAGAGTTCATCTATAATTTAGCGATTGACCGATAATATTTTTAAGTTTAACAGAAATATGTAGTTAGGTTTTAGCTATCAGATTGCACATTTTAAAATAACTTTATAGTATGCAATATGTAATGGTTTTCGCTTATCAACAAATACTCAAATCCACTAATAAACAATCTAACCACAGCACATGAAATCACTCGCTTTATTAATTCCTTTTTTGATGCTTATGGTTACCGCTCCTAATAAAGAACCACTTAGGGTAATGAGTTACAACATCCGCTACGATAGTAAGGACGATGCCGCCAAAGGGCATGGCTGGCAAGTGCGGAAACCTGAAATTGTAAAGCTGCTCAAATTATACCAGCCAGATATCATCGGTATGCAAGAGGTGCTCAAAAATCAGTTGGATGATTTGACTAAGGGCATGCCTACTTACCAAAGTGTGGGCGTTGGTAGGGATGATGGTAAAGAGAAAGGAGAATATGCCCCCATTTTATACAACACTACAAAATTTGACTTGGAAAAAAATGGCACTTTTTGGCTGTCTAAAAACCCAGAAAAGCCGGGTAAAAGTTGGGATGCTGCACTGCCCCGCATTTGTACTTGGGCAGTTTTAAAAGAAAAAAACAGCAGCAAACAGGTCTATTTTT
Source organism: uncultured Thalassovita sp. (assembly GCA_937129345.1). Taxonomy (GTDB): domain Bacteria; phylum Bacteroidota; class Bacteroidia; order Cytophagales; family Flammeovirgaceae; genus Chondrinema. Next base: position 735 of record CAKZMZ010000485.1, read on the forward strand.
TCAACACGCATTTTGATCATGTAGGCGTGGAGGCGAGGAAAGAAAGCGCCAAACTGATATTGCAAAAGATACGAGAAATAAGCGGGGGCAATGATTTTATCCTCACGGGCGATTTGAACCTAACCCCCGATACCGAGCCTATAAAAATATTTGTAGCAGCGCCCGAGGTAAACGACAGTAAAGAAGCAGCTGAAATTGTACTCGGGCCGGTTGGTACTTTTAGTGGTTTTGAGTTGGGCAAACTCCCCCTTGATAGGCGGATTGATTATGTTTTTACCTCCGAGACTTTTGAGGTAAAAAGCAACATCGTTTTGAACACTACCTACGGCAATAACTACCCTTCAGACCATTTGCCAGTGTTAGTTGATTTAGCTTGGTAGAATAGCTACGTATATTTTCCTGTTCTTTAGACTGAAGTTATTTGAGTCTACAGAGCAAAACTAGTATGGATGACAAGCAACTCTTACAGCTTTACTACAAGCCATGAAACTTGTAAAACAGCTATAATACTTATTTAAATTTATTTTTATCCCTCAAAAATATGATTTAAAATAGTTGATATATAAAAAAATGGTGAGATAGAATGATTCCCATAATAAGGCACAGAATCCCCGTTTTATGAAAAGTTTATTTTTTTAAGACAAATTTTTTAATATCTCTATCATGTCCTTCCCTTTATTCAATTACAGTTACACGACTTCAAAGCTATTAATGGCTTTTGTTGTTTTCTTAGCATTTGCTTGTGGCGAAAAAGAAGAAATAGGCCCAGGTAGTTTTGGCACCTTAGAATTTGGTACTGAAATTGGCCAATGGCCGAAAGTAACACATATGAAAATCGACCACGAAGGCAGTGTTTATGCGCGGTTGTTTTATGACGATGAAATTACTTATTCTTTGAATGGCCATGTGCTTGATCTACCAAAAAGTAGCTGGTACTTAGTAAACCTCAATCCAGATGGTAGTTTGGTTTGGAGTTATGATCTGGAATATGGCGATCCCAATAGTAGGAATGCAATACATGTTACCCAAGACCAAAAAGTAGTTTACAGCACATTAGGTTCTTATGACATCACCGTTTTGGACAATTCTGGTAATTTAGAGGTCTCTTTCCCTACTTTTATAGCACCAGAAGTGGTAACAGTAGCATCTAGTGGAAATGTGATTGCTATTGGGAAATACAATGGCAGTAGTTTTCTTTGGGATGAAGAAAACGGCGTAACACTTAGGCCTGATGCTAATGTTAATGACTACGTTTTGGTAGCCCACAGCCCAGATGGAAGCTTACTTTGGAATGCTACTATTTCTGGTGCTAGCGATATATTTGATGTTGAAGTATCGGGTGATGACCAGATTACCTTTTCTGGAATACTTAGGAATAAAGTTACCTTTTATGGAGCAGATGGTGTAGAGCAGGCAAATATAGAAAATAAGACCAGTGGTGATGGTTTTGGTTTCTTAGTAAGGTACAATAGCAATGGCCAGTACCTTTGGAAATCCCCTACCTGGTGGGCGCTTGGAAATGGTTTTTCTGTGAAAAACTTTGAAATTGCCATTGCCGAAGATGGGAATATTTATACTGCTGCGTCTAATGCTTCTTCTACATCAAATACCCATGAAGATGCAATTTATATTAGGAAAATAAGTAGGGATGGAGCAGATATACTTTGGGAAGATGTAATACAAAACCCCCAAGACCCCTGTGGAGACTGTGGATATTTTGTAAAAGGCTTTGAATTAGCTGAGAATGGAGGAGTTGTATTAGGTGCCGAGTCAGCACAATTTAATGTGGCAGAGCTAGGACATCATGCTTTTATAAAAAAATATACGGCTGAGGGCAGTGAAGTTTGGACGCAACGTATCTTCGCTAGAAGGAATGGAGGCGAAATTCCATCAGGCATGTCATCATTAGCAGTAGATCCCAATGGATATATTTGGGCAGGAGGCAATTTTGCTGGGGCAGGTCAAAGAATTGGTCGCGGAGAGCAAGAATTTTCTAATGAGCTTTTTTATGGAAATGTGGTCGTAACCAAAAACGTAATAATTACGGACAATGGAGGTGGTGGTGGTAATTGGTTTGGCAAATTTAGGCCGAATTAAAAATATATATGATAAAAAAAAAGAGGTAGCCAAATATTTGGCTATCTCTTTCTTTATAAATCGATTATCCTTCTTTCTCTTTCATCAAAGTCTGCTGCCATTTCCAAGCGCTACGCATCATTTGGTCTAAGTCTATTTCGGTTTTCCAGCCTAGTTTTTCCAAAGCTTTGGCACTGTTGCTGTAAATGGCCTCAACGTCGCCGGGGCGGCGTGGGCCAACCTCGTAGTTGAGTTTTTCGCCTGTAACCCGTTCAAAAGCTTCGATTACCTCTAGTACGGTTACTCCATTGCCTGTGCCCAAATTATAAACCTCATAATTTTCCTCGTTTTTTCCAGCGAGCAAATATTCCATGGCTTTTATGTGTGCATCAGCAATATCTGTTACATGTATGTAGTCACGAATACATGAGCCATCTCTGGTTTTATAGTCAGCTCCAAAAACGGTGAGTTTGGGTAAGATACCCACAGCAGTCTGAGTGATAAAAGGCACAAGATTATTGGGTCGGTTTATGGGATTCTCTCCATTTAAACCCGTTTTATCAGCGCCAACAGGATTAAAGTAGCGCAAGCTAATGGCTTGTATATCATTTACATGTATGAGGTTCTGAATGATTTCCTCCCCGATTTTTTTAGTATGGGCATAAGGAGATTCGGTTGGTGCTAGAGGTGTATCCTCAGTTACAGGTAAGTATTTTTCATCTACATTTCCGTAAAGCGAACAGCTAGAAGAGAAAATGAAATTGACTACACCGTACTTTTCACAGCACCATAAAATGTTGAGCAAAGAATTGATGTTGTTGTCGTAGTACCAGTCGGGTTTTTCTACAGACTCACCTACTGCCTTGAGTGCTGCGAAGTGAATTACACCAACAATATCCTTATTCTCTTCAAAAACAGAAGCTGTTTTTTCGCGGTCTCTTAAATCTACGTTGTAGTTTTTGATTACTTTGTCAGTAATGGCCTCTATGCGGCACAATGTATTTTCTGAGGAGTTGATGCAATTATCAACAGAAACCACTTCAAAGTCAGTGTTTCTGATCAATTGGATAATGGTATGAGAACCTATGTACCCACATCCGCCAGTAACTAAAATTTTGTTTTTGCTCATCGTATTTTTTTAGGTTTATTTTTCTATTGTAAAAAAACTTGTGAAGCTGTTAAGTTGGTACGTTGTGAAGCTGTTAAGTCGTGAATTCGGAACGATGATACTTTCCCAATAAAGAGCTTTGATCCGACTATTTATACAATTAATTTTACACCTCAACACCTCAACACCTCAACACCTCAACACCTCAACACCTCAACACCTCAATCAACTCTATACCAAGTTTGGGTTCTATAGAAAAAGGCCACGTAACCTCTAAGTCTGAGTGTGTTTTCATCTTCCAGCCAAACTTTACAGTCGTAGACTTTTCCCTTTTCAGGGTCTAGAACGGTGCCATCTTCCCATTCGTTTCCATTTTTTTCCAGATTTCGTATAATTTCCATTCCCATAACCGATTGCATGTAGCGGTCGTCATCCTCAGGGCAGGCCTCACATTTTGGATCAGGCTCATCCGGATTAATTATATCAGCAATTTTACCGAAAAGTTGCCCATCTTTTAAATAAAATTCTACTATTGATTTTTCTTCGCCTGTTTCATCGTCTATGGTTTTCCATTTGCCCACAGGGCTTTGGGCAAAACCAGTGTAGCTAAACAATAAAAAAATAACTAAATATCTGATATTCATTCGACTATAAATTTTGTTTTTGTATTATCTTATAAATTTAATGGTATGTATTTCAAATGGTTTAAAAAACAGTTTGATTCGATTCTCTTCTACTTCTAATTCGTCCAAATCTCGCTCCATTAAATTAACCAATTTAACTTCTCTAAAGTCAAAACCGACTTCTAATTGTGCATAGCAATCCACTCCTGAAGATTCGTATAATCTTACAATTAAATCTTCGCCGTATTCTGTAAGCTTTACCGCTTCTATAATGATGTTGTAGCGATCAGTTTTTAATAATGAGAGATTCGCCGGTAATGTTCCCTTTTGTTTAGAAATCGGTACAGCCGATGGCGGTACATTTAACTGATAAGCTTCTTGAGGCACCTTGCCTTTAACATGGTCATTAAGATGTGGAAATAGGGCATAGGTAAACTCATGTATGTGCATATCGGCCAAGGGATCAGGATTTTTTGGCGAGCGCAATAGATTTAAGCTAATGGTATTGCCTTTGATTTTGTATCCGTATTTGCAGTCATTAATGAGCGCCACTCCATAATTTGGCTGCGAAATATCTGCCCATTTATGCGCCACTACTTCAAACTGTGCCATATCCCAAGAGGTATTGTAATGGGTTGTGCGAGAAACATAACCATATTGGATCTCGAAATTGGCCTGTCTGGATCGCACATTTACAGGAAATTCTACCCTGAGCATTTTATTGGTTTCTTGCCAATTGATTTTGGTCTTAAAGTCTATGCGTTTAGAGTAGGCTTGTAAGCTCACTATTTGAGAAATAGCGAAATAATTATCTTCATAATCAAACTGAATGGAAGCCCTGAGTGGTCCTTCTTCTAATACTTTTACACTTTTTAGTGTGGGTTTCTCCGGGGGTACTTCCTCGTAAAATATGTCAACGTCCCAAGCATCCCAAAGTAGCGGTTCATCTTTGTAAATTTTAAAAGCATTGCCATAGCTGTTTTCGGCCAAAACCTCTCTTTGTGCTTCTTTGTCGTAAATATTAGTGATTTGACCATCATTTACATCAAAAGTGATCTTAATAAGCGGATTCTCTAATTTTTGCTCAGTAACTGCCAAGGTATTTTTACCTACAAAAGGCGTGGCCTCTTCTGCTTTTTTAATAACGGTATGCCCACTAGAGGGAATGATAACTGCAGCCAATAAGCTTTTTTTATTTTTTTGCTGAATTGGCTGAACAGCGATCAATTCTCCATTATAGTCTTTCAGTGGCGCCTCTGTGTAAGGCAGTTCTATAAGTTCTTCCCTCTCCCAACTCAAAGAATTGCTCAATAAAAAACCCTCATCTGCTTCAGAAAAATCAACTTTTTGGGCGATGAGCCCAGAAGCATCTCTGTGCAGTTTTTCTAACTCGTTCTGTGTTTGGGTATATTGCTCTATGCTCTCTACATGCACCTGACTCACAGAAGTACCCGGAATAATGTCGTGGAATTGGTTAAGTAAGAGCACTTTCCATAATCTATCCAAAGCTTCTTTAGGGTAGAGCTCAGGCAAATAAAGCGCATACATGTACTCAACCTCGCGCAGCAACAGCTCAACTTTTCTGTTTAATTTTTTAGTGAGTGCGTGTGTGGTAAGCGTACCTCTGTGCAGTTCTAGATACAGCTCGCCATCCCAAAGTTGTAAATCTCGACTTTCTTTAACGGCTTTTTTAAAGTAATCGGAAGCGAACTCCATCTTTACCCTAGGGAGGCCTTCTAAGTTTTTGGCGCGCATCAATTTTTCTATGTAGATACGGCTTGGCCCGCCGCCGCCGTCGCCCGCACCAAAAAGGAAAAGCGCATGCTCAGAGCGTTCGGTATCATAATTTCTTCTTTCAAGGTTTCTAAGATCTTGGGCACTTACATCAGATCGATAATTATTGGGCGCTAAAAAGTGAGAGAAAATCTCGGTGCCATCTATGCCTTTCCAAATAAAGGTATGGTGGGGAAAAGTATTGAACTGGTTCCAAGAGATTTTTTGGGTCATAAAATAATCTACATCAGATTTGATCAGCAATTGTGGCAAGGCAGCGCTATAGCCAAAAACATCGGGCAGCCAAAGATTGTCTACCTCCACATCAAACTCTTCTTTAAAGAATTTTTTGCCGTGTATGATCTGCCTCACGAGCGACTCGCCCGAAGAAAGGTTGCAATCGGCCTCTACCCACATGGCGCCTTGGCATTCCCACTGTCCGCGCTTTACAGCATCTTTGATGCGTTGGTATAGGCCTGGGTATCGGTCCTTCATCATCTGATACAAAACTGGCTGGCTAGCGCCAAATTTATACTCGGGGTACTCCTCCATCAAAAGCAAAGCAGTAGAGAAAGTACGCGAGGCTTTTCTTACGGTTTCTCGCAAGGGCCAAAGCCAGGCAATGTCTATGTGTGCATGACCTACTGCGGTAGCTTCAATAGAAGAGGCATTTGCTTTTTTGTCTAGTTCTTTTTTAAGGATTTGCCTACAAGCCGCTATGTTTTCATTAGAACCATCCCCATAAATATTGATGCACTCATTTAGGGCGTAAATGAGCAATTTATGGTGCCTAGACTCGGGTGGGATGTCTTCCATAAGATTGGTGAGCAAGTCGTATTCTATGTAAAAATACCAGCCTTCGCGGTCAAAAATGGCTAAATCGGCTTCGTTAAATACGCCGTCTTCCATAGACTCATAGGTGAGTACATTTTCTACCCCTAAAATATTGTTGGCGCCTGCATCTACCATTAACTCTACTTTTTCACCACCTTTGGCTTCATCAAATAGGTAAATTCTTTTTTTGATGATGGTCTCTTTCATGGTCCACTCAATGCGCTTATTGGTGAGCCCTTGTATGGGATTGCCATCTATATCAAACAAACAGCCCTCACCGCCTACATCGATCAAGGCAACCACTTCTTTTCCAGCAAAATGCTCAGGCACTTCTCCACTAAATTTAAACCAGGCACAATCGTAGAGCGAGCCCCATTTTTTACCTGGATTTATAGGGATAAAATTGGCTTTAATGGCATTTTCGTAAGGGAAAGGCTCTTTGGTCTTAAAATATTCTGCCCGCATAGGCATGGGGTCTAAGTAGTAGCTGCCTTTAAGTTTTTTTCTAAACTTAGCTATTCTGTTTATAGTGAGCTCTGTATGCTTTCTCATGAATTAGGGGTAAAACTTATTTATACTCTAGGGAATGGATTGCTTATAATTAAAAAGCAACAGCCCCCTCGAAAAAATAGAATCTATGGTAATTTTGAAATTAGGGTTTTGTAAAGCATGGCTATACTTACAAGCTATTTCGCTTATATTTATCAAAAAAATGTTGGCTTGAGCCGAACTGTAAAAAATTACTCCAATTTAATCAATCATTTAATAATTCACCTTTTTGAAAGATATATTTGATGAAGAACTTTAAGGATAAAGTGGTATGGATTACAGGTGCCTCTTCAGGTATTGGAGAGGCTTTGGTAAGGTTATTTGCTGCAAAGGGTGCCAAGTTGGTCTTATCCTCAAGAAGAAGAGAAACTCTAGAGCAAGTGCAGCATAGTTTGGGTCTCACTGCAGAGAACAGCTTGATCGTGTCACTCGATTTGGAAAAAAACCAAGAAGGGTACGAGGATGAGGTCAACGCTGTTATACAACATTTTGGCCACCTAGATATTTTGATCAATAATGGAGGAGTGAGCCAACGCTCGTTTTTCCAAGAAACCCGCCCTGAGGTTTTTAGGAGAATCATGGAGATAAACTTTATGGGTACTGTGGCGCTTACAAGGGCAGCTTTGCCCGCTTTAATGGAGCAATCAGAGTCTCAAATAGTTGCCGTAAGCAGTGTGGTAGGCAAGTATGGTACGCCTGTAAGAACGGTTTACTCAGCCTCAAAACATGCTGTAAACGGCTTTTTCGATGCTCTCAGGGCAGAAGTTTGGAAGCAAAAGGTAAAGGTTTTGATCGTTTGCCCGGGTTATATCAAAACCAATATTTCTTATAATGCCCTAACGGCAGACGGTAGTCCACAAAACTATATGGATCCCGGGCAGGCCTCGGGCCTATCGGCAAAAAAGTGCGCTAAGCAAATTGTGAGTGCTATCAAAAAGAGAAAGAGGGAGATTTATCCTGCAGGTGCCAAAGAGTTATTCGGTCTATATATGAAGCGTTTTTTTCCAGGTATTTTCTCTGTTTTCGTAAAAAAAATCAATGTGAGATAGCAAAGGGCCAAAGCATAGTTATTAGTGCCGCAATAAACTGCTTTTATTCTTAGAAATTTGCGTATTTAAGAACAGATAGATAGAATAATTGAAATCTAAATAAGTTAATATCTAAGTGTTACCTACAGATTGTATTTTTTATACTTAGCTATTGGCCTTGAGATTTTTTAAAGGGAAACATATTAGCGAAGCGCAGATAATCACCTTTATTTTGCTGAACACCCTATTGGGAGGGCTTATCTTTTTAATCGTGTTTAATGTAAACACAAAAGAAGAAGCCTTTTGGGCCAATTACACAGAAAAGCTAGATAGTTTCAACAATACAATCATAGAAAAATCTTCTTTGTATGATGAGTACGGGAATAATTCTCTTTTAGAAGACATTAAGAAAGAACTGCTTTTGTTAGAGGCCTTCCTTTTTTACACAAAGAAAGGTGGTACGATTGAGTTGCAAAAGCAAAAAATAGAGGTGCACCAAGTGCTTCATCGCGACATTTATGAGCAGATTGAAGTAATTCATCAATTATTTAAGGAGCATGAGACCCAACTGAACAGAAGCATAGCCAGCCTAAAGAGCAATCCTAAGATAAAAGACTTGTACCTAACCCAGATTCATAAGTTCTCCAGAACGCTACAGATAGAGAATAAGAAATTAGCACAGGTGGTAGTGGGTTATCAGGAGCAAGCGGCCTTTCAAAGGCAGATTTTTTTGATTGCCTGCTTAGCTATTCTTATCTCGCTCAATGGATTTTTGGCTTTTCGTTTACACGAAGATGTATTTAATACACTTAGGGAAATTACAGCATCTATGCAGCGCTACTTTGCTAAGAATACCAAAGCTGAGGAAGATGAGCAATTGGGCGATACCATAGGAAACCTAAAAAATACTGTAAGCCAGTTTATAAAAAACATTGAGTATGCTTCTGCTTTTGCAAAGGAAATCGGCGAGGGCAAACTCGATGCCTCGGCGGGTAATTTAAATACCTCTAACATCTTGGGTAAATCATTACTTGAGATGCGCAACAAGTTAAAAGAGATTACAGATGAAGACAGCAAAAGAAACTGGATATCAAATGGCATTGCACAAGTAGGTGACGTGTTGTCTGGGCATCAGCAAGTTGAGTTCGACGAGAAGGTATTCCAATTTACTAAAATGGTGACCGACTACATGGCTTGTAACCAAGGTGCTGTATTTTTGGTGGATTCAAAAAAAGGTAAATCGGGTTTAAAACTTTTTTCTGCCTATGCATACGAGAAAAAGAAGTTTATAGAGAAAGAATTGAAATTGGACGAAGGCCTGATAGGACAGTGCTTTCAGGAGAAGGAAGCCCTCTATCTCGAAGAAATTCCCGATGATTACATTCACATCACATCTGGTTTGGGTTATGCCAACCCCAGGGCTTTATTGCTTTTACCTATACTTTTAGAGGAAGAGTGCTTTGGTGTAATTGAATTGGCCTCTTTTGAAAAACTGCCTGAGTACTATCGCAAGTTTGGCAATATGGTAAGCGATAAGTTGGCCACGGCCATTTCTGCATATAAAATGAATGAGCATACCACGCAATTGTTGGTAGATTCAAGAAAAATGAACGAAGAGCTCACGCAGAAAGAGGAGCAGATGCAAAATTACACTGCGCAGCTTTCGAAAGAATATACTGTGCTAAACGAAAAGCTCCAAGCGGCTAAGGTTACCGAAAAGGATGTAGAAAAGCTGGCATTTATGGAAGAAGAGTTGGCCAAAATGCGGGCTGAGCTGGCGAAATACAAGGATTTATTGGAAGTCAACAAAAAAGAGTTGGCACAGCAAGATAAAAAACTTGAAAAGAAAAGTGATAGAATAGCCTTTTTGCAAGAAAAACTAGATAAACTAAAAAGTCAAGGCAGCCAAGAACAAGAGATACCCACAGAAAAGTTAGCTAAACTAGAAACTGAAAATCAGAAACTTAAGCAGAGAATAGAAAGGCTAGAAGGCGAAAGGCTGCTGAACCAAAGCACACTCAGCTCCATCAACCAAAGCATACCAACAGCTGAGTTAAACCTAAAGGGCGAAATTATAGCTGCTAATGAGTTGTTCTTGAAACTTTTTGGTTATGAGCAACAAGAAATCATCAATAGGCACGAAAGTATATTGATGTCGCCCGTAAAAGGAGCTAGTGCCGTAAACGAGAAAAAGTGGCAGGCACTTTTGGGCGGGCAATCTTATGAAGCCGAATTGAGGTTCATTAAAAAAGATAAGGATACCCTATTGAGAAAAGCTAGTTACACGCCAGTAAAATCTCCATCGGGCAGGCTTTTTAAAGTCATTCTTTTGGTACAGGGTATTACTGTTTAGCAAATCAAGTTAAGCTCTTCCTAATTATTTATAGTAATTTAAGTAAGTAAAATTCCTTTGGTTTAGCAACTGAAACCTCTTCGGTTCTTGTATTTAAATCCAAAAAATAGTAAATTCTGATTTAAGTCATAAAAGCAGGAGCCAACTTTTCAAAGTACCTGATTTTCATCATTTCTACTCACAGCCAGCCAGCTAAATTTGAAACTACAAATCGGAACCGCTCAGCGGTTAGCCGACGGATAAGTTGATATTTTTTTCTCACCTAAACCAAGCTCACCATGAAAGTATATGACGAGAAACACATTAAAAATATTGCCCTGTTGGGGGGGGCGAAAGCCGGCAAGACCACTCTTGCCGAAACCATGTTATATGAAGCGGGCATTATCTCAAGAAGAGGTACTGTAGAAGATAAAAGCACTGTTTCTGACTACCACGAAATAGAACACGAAAGAGGCAATTCTGTATATGCCACTACCTTGCACACCGAGTGGCGCAATTACAAGATCAACATTATGGATACCCCCGGGTTAGACGATTTCTACGGAGAAATTGTGTCATCATTGCGGGTAGCAGATACTTGCGTTATGGTGCTCAATGCATCCCACGGTGTTGAAGTAGGTACCGAGTTGATCTGGAATAACATAGATACTCACAAGAAACCAACAATCATTGCCATTAACCAAGTAGACAATGAAAAGGCTGATTTTAACCAAACTTTGGATGCAGCAAAAGAGAGCTTTGGCGAGGCAGTTACCCTAATGCAATATCCACTTAATCAGGGAGAGGGTTTTGACTCTATTATTGATTTGCTAAAAATGGTGATGTACAAATTTTCGAGTGAGGGTGGCAAGCCAGAAAAACTGCCAATACCTGAAAGTGAAATGGAGCGCGCCAATGAGTTACACAACGAACTTGTAGAGAAAGCCGCAGAGAATGATGAAGATTTGATGGAGTTGTATTTTGAAAAGGGAAACTTGACCGAAGACGAATTGAGAAAAGGTTTGAAAATTGGTATGCTCAACCATGATGTGTTCCCAGTTTTTTGTATCTCGGCCAAAAAGAACATGGGTAGCGGCAGAATGATGGGCTTTATAGATAATGTAGCGCCATCGGCCGCCGATTTGTATCCTGAAAAAACAACCGATGGTAAAGAAGTTAAGTGCGATCCTAATGGAGATGTAAGCTTGTTCGTATTCAAAACGTTGGTTGAGCCTTACCTAGGTAAAATTACTTTCTTTAAGGTTTGTTCAGGTACTTTAGAAGTAGGCATGGAGCTGCAAAACGCCCAAACTGATGTGGTTGAGCGGATCAATCAGCTATTTATTATGGATGGTAAAAATCGCAATACCGTAAATAAACTGGTAGCAGGTGATATTGGGGCAACAGTTAAATTGAAAAATACCCAAACCAACCATACTCTAAATACAAAAGGCGAGACTATGGCCTTCCAGCCTATGTCTTTTCCAAGCCCTAGGATTAGAATGGCCATTGTTCCTAAAAACAAACAACACGAAGACAAACTGGCCGAAGTTATCAAAGAAATCCACGAAGAAGATCCTACCGTAGAAATCGAATATTCTAAAGAACTAAGGCAACTGCTATTGTTTGGGCAAGGTGAGCTGCATTTAGCGGTAACTCGCTGGCGTTTGCAGCATGTTTACGGCATAGAGGTAGATTTTATTACTCCGAAAATATCTTACAGAGAAACCATACAAAAAACAGCTACAGCCAACTACAGGCACAAGAAACAGTCAGGTGGTGCAGGGCAGTTTGCTGAGGTTACTTTAACCATAATGCCTTATTTAGAAGCCATGCCAAAACCACAAGGCTTTAATATAAGAGGTGTAGAAGAAATAGACCTAGAATGGGGTGGCAAGCTGGTTTTTTACAATTGTATTGTTGGTGGTGTAATTGATGCGCGTTTCTTGCCTTCGGTCTTAAAAGGCGTTATGGAGCTGATGGAAGAGGCACCCTTAACACATTCTTATGCAAGAGATATTTGTGTGTTGGTGCACGATGGTAAAATGCACTCTGTAGACTCCAACGATATCTCCTTTAAAATAGCGGGCAATAAGGCCTTTAAAGAGGCCTTCTTCAATGCCAATCCTAAATTAATGGAACCGATTTGGAAAATAGAAGTATTGGTACCCGATGATTTAACGGGCGAGGTAATGACCGACCTACAAACAAGAAGGGCCATCATTACAGGTATAGACTCAAAAGGCCTATATCAATCTATTAATGCCATGGTGCCTTTGGCAGAGTTAGACAGGTACTCTACTTCTCTAAAATCGATTACCCAAGGTAGGGCAAGCTTTAAGCTAGAACCTGCAGGTTATGAGAATGTACCGTATGACATACAAGAAAAGCTGGTCAAAAACATCTCAGAACTAGAAGAAGCATAGCAATAAAAGTAAGTATAGATTTAGCTAAAGGAGGCTCATTGTATGAGTCTCCTTTTTGTTTGGTAGCTCAGGGTTAAATGGATTATCTTTATTAAATAATGTCTTAAAAGTATGACGGATGATAGGTATCTGAATTGCAGCTTTATTTTTATTTTTGATTTCTTTATTAATTCAAATCAACAAATACTCAAATCCACGGATAAACTCATATTTGTAGCCACAGTAATTTTAGATTACCACAAGAAATATAGATTTAATCTAACAACACAGCATGAACCAACTTTTACTAACATTTTTTTCAATACTGATAACCTCGACTTGTTTTGCCCAAACCGATACCGAGTTTTGGTTTGTAGCGCCCGATGTTTCTAGAGATCATGGAGATTCGCCTGTTAACTTTAGGGTCTCTACTTTTGATCAAGAGGCAACTATAAGGATTTCTATACCGGCTAATCCCAATTTTAGGCCTGTTACCAGAGAAATAACTGCCAATGGCACCATTACGGTAGATTTAACCTATGCGCTCAGTATCATAGAAAACCAACCTGCAGATCAAGTTTTGAATAAGGGAATATACATTACAGCAACCTCACCTGTTACGGTTTACTATGAGGTCTCTAGTTTTGTAAATCCTGAGATTTTTCCCTTAAAGGGAAGAAATGCATTAGGGAAATCGTTCTTAGTGCCCGGGCAAGATCTTTTTAATAATGAAAATGGAAATGCCACAGTAGAATTGGTAGCTACTGAAGACAGTACAGAAATTATCGTTACACCTTCCTCTGCAATAATTGGGCATGGCCAAGATGAAACATTTACTATTTTACTTAACCGAGGTGAGACTTATTCTCTAAGGGCAGCTTCTACTTTCGCTCGATCGGGCTTAGGCGGAACTCGCATTGATTCTAGCAAGCCCATTGCAGTCACCATCATAGACGATTCCATAAGGAACGGAGACAGTTGGGATTTGGTCGGTGATCAACTTGTACCGATTAGCCAATTGGGGACCAATTATATTGCAGTAAGAGGTTATGCCACCACAGAAATAGTTTTTGTATGGGCTACAGAAGACAATACTACAGTTTCTATAGATGGTACGCGTAGCCCGATTACTATGGCTGCAGGTACAAGCATGCGGGTAAATATTTCGGGTAGGGCTGTATTTATCAGTGCAGATAAACCAGTTTATGTGTACCAGTTAACGGGCCATGGAGGTGAAATAGGTGATGCGGTTTTGCCCCAAATAGAATGTACAGGTTCAGGTCAAGTGGGTTTTGTAAGAAGTTCTAGTAATGCTTTTGCGCTAATGCTGCTTACAAGAGATGGCAACCAAGGCGATTTTGTACTAGATGGTAGGCCTATTAATATTTTCGGGCAATTTAGAACTGTACCCGGCACCAATGGCGAATGGGTGGCAGCTTTAGTGGATTTTAACCTTACCGAGCTTTTTTTAGGACCACATCTTTTGCAGAACACAGGTGGTTTTTTCCACATGGGTATTTTGCATCAGTTAGGCCCTAGTTCTGTATATGGTTATTTTTCCAACTATAACTCCTTTAGTGGTAAAGAAGTGAAACTTTGCCCTGGTGGAGCTACGGTATTAGACCCTGGACCTCAATTCGATTCTTATAAATGGAGCACAGGTAGTACTGATAGGCAAATCACCATCAATTCAGAAGGAACATATACGGTCGAACTTACTTTTGAAGGTTGTTCTGCCATAGATACTTTTAATGTCATTTTCGAACCTACCTCTGTAAATTTAGGCGATGATAGACTGATCTGCGAAGATGAAACTATTTTCTTGAATCCGGGCGAATACAATACCTACAATTGGCAAAAGCAAGAGAATGAAAACTTCAACTCTAACGCTGCTATATTACAAGTATCTGATAGCGGCACTTATTTTTTAGAGGTCTCCAATAGATGCGGTACTTATTTAGATACCATAAAAATTGAAGAAACCCCCAAACCTACCTTTGCCTTAGCAGAAGATTTTACAGTTTGTGATGCTAGTGAAGTGATTTTAGAAGCTGAAGAGGGTTTCGATAGCTATTTATGGCAAACAGGCGATACTACAGAAACCACAGTAGTAGAAACATCGGGAGTTTACCAAGTACAAGTTACCAAAGGTGCTTGTGTTCTGAGCGATTCCATTGCGGTTAAATTCCAAAATACACCCACTTTCCTTTCTATAGGAGAGGATCGAACAGTTTGTGTAAAAGAAGAATCCGTATTAAAAGTAGAAGGTGAGGAGTACGAGTACTTTAGTTGGTCTAACGACAGTACCAAAAGAGAAATTACAGTAGAAG
>CAKZMZ010000486.1 GCA_937129345.1 uncultured Thalassovita sp.
AGAATATGTGATTCCTGGGCATGGAGAGCATGGAGGAAAAGAGCTATTGGACTACACGATAGAATTATTTGAAAAGGATATGCAAAACTAAGATGATGCATAGAGTTTATATATTAATGGTGATACTCCTCGTACAATTATCTGCTTGTACAGTTAAAAAAATGCAAAGGGCAGGTTATGTGATGCCAGAGGGTTATTACACAAAGGTGCCGTTCGATACCTACAAAGGTGTTATAGCTATAGAGGTGACCATTGATGAAAAGAAGAAAAAATTCCTTTTAGATACTGGTGCAGACCTAAGCTTGGTACAGAGGGACTCACTGATAGGAAAGACATCTAGGTATTCAGGAGCCTCAAAAAGGGAAATGGAGCTCGGTTCTGAAAGGGTGCCAAAAATGCAGATTGGGGAGGTCGGTTTTGTAGGGACCTATGCAGTAAACGGAGATCTTGTCGGGCTAAAGGAACAAGTGCCAAATTTTGGCGGATTGATCGGACAATCCATTATCGGAAAGGCCAATTGGTTGATTGATTATCCCAACAAATATCTAGAAATTTCTGACCGTAACCTATCGGATAGTACCTTTCAGAAAATCCCTATTATAAGACAAAATGGGAACAATCCATATACATATTTGATATTTGAAGGTAAAAGATTCAAAGTGGTCATCGACTTTGGCAGTAGTTCCGTTCTCAATCTTCCACGAGATTCAAAGTTTGCAAAAATTGTGAGCGAAAGCATCATATTAAATAAAAATCTAAGGGAAAGATATACCCTTGGTGGATTGCAAAAAATAGAGGAAGAAGTGGGGGAGATGGCTGAGGTACAAATAGGTGAATTTATATTTAAAGGTGTGGAAGTAAATATCAATACATCTAGCCAAGCACGGATAGGTATAAGGTTCTTTAAGGGATATCAGATATATATAGACAATACAGACAATGGGCAATTTTATTTAAAGTACATAGGAGGAGTTCAAGATAAAAGACCCTAAAAATCAAAAATAATTATCGTATGTTGTCCAATCGCCAAGACCAGGATCGTCATAGGAATAAAATATATTTTAAAATATAAAAATTTCAAAGATGAATTTATGGTAATCTTCCGCAATGAGTACGATGTATCTTCCAGACCTTCTCTGCAAGAGATGCAGGCAGGCATCAAAAAATGGCAAGAATGGATAGCCAGCATCGCTGCCCAAGGTAAATTTGTAGCTACAAACCGCTAAAGACAAAATTTTGAGTAAAGGACTGTGCTTGGAAGCCATGAGGCTATGCCATCTTTTACTTGGAGATACTAGGACCGATGCTCCGAAGGTCAGTGCACTTTGGTGCTGATGTGCTTCCATACTTCAAGGTTTGATGCCAGGTTTGATGATGCAAATGTCGTTTACATGTATGGGGAGCAGGACAGGGATAAGTGGGACAAGAAGCTAATAGAAATGGTGTAACATCCACCTTATTAAAAGTGCGAAAGGACAGGAACTGAGTAAATACCATCTTGAAGCCTCAATAGCTTATTGGCATTGTACCGAAAATGATCTGATGGCCAAATGGGAGCATATCCTCGACCTATACGATCAACTTTTACAGATTGAGCCATCGCCAATGGTCGCTATGAACCGGATATTTGCCTTTGCCAAAGTATATAGTAAAAAAGAGGCAATAAAGGCCAGCTTAGATTTAGAAAAAAAAGACGACCCCTATCATTTTTCATTGCTTGGATATCTACACGCTGAAATCGATACGAAAAAATCCATTGAATACTATCACAACGCTATTGGTTTGGCAAAATCAAAAAAATATAAATCGATATTACAAAAGAAAATCGAAGCACTGCTATGATTGAAAACTTACCCACTTATACTGAACTCTTTTTTGGACTTACAACATTTCTGACATTGATGCTTTTTGTGAGGTGCCTAAAAAAATCTACTTCGGAGACAGTTCAAAAACTAATAATTAAGATTTCTCTAGGTTCAATGCTTTGGTTGGTATTACAGGGCACAATTACCATGTTGGGCATTTACAGCAGCGATACGGAATCTTTGCCTCCCAAAATAGTGCTTATAGGCATCTTGCCAACGGCCATTTTTATAATATTGTTATTTTCGACTCAAAAAGGCCGAAACTTTACCGATAATCTCCCACTAAAAGAGCTGACCTACCTGAATGTCGTACGGGTTCCTGTTGAGTTGATACTGTTCCTTTTATTTTTAAATGGTGCAGTACCCGAGCTCATGACTTTTGAGGGTAGAAATTTTGATATACTTGCTGGGCTAACAGCACCAATTATAATCTATTTGGTTTTTACAAAGCAAAAATTCGATAGGAGGGTGCTTTTCTTTTGGAATATAGCCTGCCTTTTACTTTTGCTGAATATTGTGGTACATGCCTTTCTTTCCGCGCCATCACCTTTGAAAGCTTAGCGTTCGAACAACCTAACATAGCTATTTTGCATTTCCCTTTTAGTTGATCACCTACTTTTATAGTGCCTTTGGTGCTATATGGGCATTTGGCCTCTCTAAAAAGGTTGATGGGTAAAAATGTCGATCTTTCGTAGTACCCCGATCATTTATTAAACGTCATGATGTTGAAGAGCAAGAAAAGGATTATTGAGTTACGAGATACCTATATCGAGTACCTTCTTACAGGAGAGGAAAACCAAGACACGATACTTTTTCTACACGGCTTAGCTGCTGACCTTTCGCAATTCGAGCGCCAACACCTTTTCTTTGAAAACAGATACAGGGTGCTGTCTATCAATTTGAGAGGGCATGGTGCCTCTATTCCCAAAGGTAAATATTCCCCACAAATATTTAGCTTGCACAAATTTGCAAGGGATATTATCAAGGTCTTGGATAAACTGGATATCGATTGCGCACACATTGTTGGAAACTCTATGGGAGGTAATATTGGCTATGAGTTATTAAAGACTAGACCCGATATCATTAGGGCATTGGTAACTTTTGGAACTACTACAAAGTTGTCTACACCCCGTTTCATTCTATTCCTTACTGATTTAGTCTATAGATTGCTCGGTATGGGTATATTGGCCCGGATGTCAAAATGGTCGGCACGGAAGGGATACGCAAGGAGAAAGATCGTACAGATGTTGTCGAGTGCAGACCTGGCAGCCATACGTTGTATCCTACCAAACCTCGCTAATCTTGACTATCTCGATATAATAGGAAGTACTTCAGCACCATACATGATGATAAAATGTACTAAGGATAAGATAATTAACAATAAAATAGGAGAAATCATCAGTGAGCTCGAAAAAAGAGATAACTTTAAATTATATGAAATGCAGGAAGTCGGACATTTTGCCAACCTCGATAATCCTTTTTTATTCAATAAGGTATTAGATGAATATCTGAAAGAAAGATAACCTTGGCTTTCATCAAAATACAGCTAAATATTGAAGAGCTTAAAATGTGACATAAATCGCCAACTTTGAAAGCTAACAGCTTTTTTTGCAAAAAAATATCGCAATAAGATAGGAGTTACACAGAGTGTCTAAAAATTATGGACACCAGGGTTTGTGGTTCACAAACTGATATTTCACCACACTACTATACATTTTTATATTTTTCACCTCCAAGGGCTGTGGCTCACAGCTCTTATGGTAATTGCCAAGTGGATTGTGCGCCAGTG
>CAKZMZ010000487.1 GCA_937129345.1 uncultured Thalassovita sp.
CCCTTTGACCAAACATTTTCAAGTGTTTGTTTTGTATGAATTGACATTCCTTCTTCATCATGAATTTGTGTATGTTTGACATGTTCAGCAGTATATCCTGCTTCCTTGACTTTTTCAATTTTTGACAACATGAGTTGTTGTATTTTTTTCAAAAGTTCTCAAACGAACTCACAGGATGGTTTTACTCAAATAAAAAGCAATATTAGTTTGATCAATTTTCAACAAATACTAAACTATATGCCGTCTTTTTTACCTCGCTTATTCATTATCGGTTTGGTACTCTATGCGTTGAGCTGTGGTATTAGAAATACCGATAACTTTGCTTCTGTTGTAGAGGCGGCCAATGAAGATGCGGTGGTGCTTTTAGAAAACGAGACTTCTTCTTTGGCAATCAATTTATTCGGAGGGGCTTTCACGGATTTTCATCTTAAAAACAAACCTATTAATCCATTAAGTTGGCAAGTCTTGCCCGAAAAAATGCCAGAGAACAACCAAAATGGTGCGCCGTTTAGAGGTCATTTCCTTTGTTTGGGTAGATGGGGCAGTCCTTCAGAGGGAGAAATAGCTGCGGGTATTCCACACAATGGCGAGCAGAGCAATACCTTTTGGGCCCTAAAAGAAAATAACAATGCTTTGTCTATCAAACTTTATAATGAGGCGCCTTTAGATGGTCTTACCGTTACAAGAGAGGTGCATCTTTCCCCTGAATCGCCTGTTTTTAAAGTGGTAGAAAGCTTTAAAAATGTGAACACCTTGGGAAGAGTAAGCAATGTGGTGCAGCATCCCACATTGGGTCCGCCTTTTTTGAGCAGTTCTACAAGGGTTTTTAGCAATGCAGGAAAAGGTTTTTTGCAGAAACTGAGCTATCCCGAGCCAGAAAAACATGCTTTCGATTGGCCAAATATCGATGTGGCAGAGGAAAATATTCAAGTGGATTTTAGTCGGTCTGACCATGGTTTTAATGGAGTGGCCACCCATATTTTTAATAAAGAAGATACCACGGGTTGGATTGCCGCTTATAGTCCTGATAGCCAATTAATGATGGGTTATGTTTGGGATACGAGAGAATATCCATGGCTTAATGTGTGGCATCATGAAGTAGATGGAGAAGTAAAGGCAAAAGGTTTGGAGTTTGGCACAACGGGCATCGGTAGGCCTTATAAAGATTTACTGATGCAAGACACCCGCTTTTTTGGGCACAACTCTTTTGAATACATAGATGCAGGTGAGCAAATTGTAAAATCTTATTATTGCTTTTTGGTGGAAGTTGACAATCCGCAATCTGAGGTAACGAACGTTGCTTTAGAAGATGGAAAGCTGATAGTATATACAAGTGATCAAGGGCAAAAAAAGACAGTTGCCTTAAATTTACCCGAATAAGGGTAGTATAAACAGCTATTTTGATAAAATGATAAAAAGTACTTTTCTAGTAACATCTCTTCTTTTACATACTCTATTTACACAAGCACAACAAGAAGCTAGACTCTTCATCCCTGATGAAGCTAAACTCCAAGCAATACAACAAGCTATTTTAAAAAAAGGCACTACGCATCATGAGGCTTTTGCACAACTCAAAAATAGGGTTGATGGTAAGGATTTGACGGTGTATCAGGAAGGGAACGTTAACCGCTATGCCCGTTCTTACTACGTACAAGAAGCGGCAACAGTAAGTTTGCTTTCTGCAGATGAAAAAGCTAAACATCATTACGCACAAATAGCTTTTGATGGCATCAAGGATATTTATGAAAACACAGCACAAGAACGCTTGCCCCATAAAGACTATGGGCTTTCTCGTGCCATGATGCAACAGGCTTTGGCCTTACCTTATGCTTGGTGTAAATTTTACTGGAGCAAAGAGCAACTCGATTATATAGAAGCCAAGATCAATGAGGCATTGGATGCCTGGTACAACTACGAACACGCCAACTTTGGCGACACCCGAGGTTCTAATTGGGTGGCGGTTTGCCAAGGTGGCGAAATGGTGCTGTTTTTGGCTGCGGGCAGAAAAGTTACCCATCCTAAAAGGTACGCTTATTTGATTGAGCAATTGACACTCCACATACAAAATGGTTATGGCAGTTTGGGAGTGTCGCAAGAAGGCATTGGCTACACAGAATATGGTGGGGCCTTTTTGCTTAAAGCCATCCAAGCCACAGCGAGTAGGGGAGACAGTATCTTGTGGGATGAAGCAAAAAAACACGCTTGGTGGCAGCAAGCTATGTACATTGAGTCTTTTCAAGGGAACCACCAAAAAGCCTTGATGACGGGTGTAACTGGCAATAGCGCGCCTAGTGAAGGTTGGGCAAGTTTACTATTCTCCACAGTGCCTCAAGAAGAGTTGCCCTATTTTACTTGGTGGTACGATCGGCATCAAGGCATCAAATCAGTCATGTCGCCAAAAGGCAGGTATGACAGACACCGAGCAGGTACTATTTGGGCAATTTTAAATTATCCGACTGATGTGCAACCCCAAGACCCTACAGGTAATTTTCCCATAGCGGTGGCAGACAGTCATGGTTACTATTTCTTTAGGAACAGATGGAAAGATGAGAACGATATTTTATTTAGCATCATGGCAGATGAGGAACACCATGGCCATGCTTGGGATCAGCCCGAGGTTTTTGCCTTAAATTTAATGGCGTACAATGCTCGCTTTGTTGGTGGGCCATCTAAAGAAAGAGGGCAAGATATGTACAGCACCTTATTGGTAGATGGCAAGTACAATATTAAAGGAGCAACCAAACTCAACGGAGCAACCAAGGCATGGGAAGTTTCTGTAAATTCCACAAAGGTTCGTATTGATGGCGGCGATTTGTATGAGGCTCTAGGATTGAAAAAAGCAGAGCGGAGTGCTGATGTTGTCTTTTTGGCTGATAACAAAGCGGTAGTTGTATTAGAGGACAAGTTGCTAAGCAACGAGGAAAAGAAATTTACTTGGCAATTAAACTTAGGGAATGACAAAGACAAAGGAGGCATCAAAGTCATTACCAAAGAAAATAGCTTTGAGTTACTCGGTAAAAACGGAAAAATAATAGGCTGGATCCTGTACGATGATGCATTTGAATTTGGCTCGGCAGAAGATCCTTTCCAAGTTCACTTTTCCGCAAAAAAAGTTTGGTTTAAAGTTCTTCTCTATCTCACACCTGATAAAAATGAAAATCCACCATTTGTAAAAGTGAGGAAAGGTAAATACCGATTGGGTAAGCACGAATTTCGGTTAAAGAAATGATTCCTTAAATTTCTCGAAATTTACTATTCAAATCGACCTTAATGAAACTATTCTTTTTTGTTTTAACCGCTAGCCTATTTTTCCTTACCTCTTGTTCAAAAGAAGAAGAGGTAAAAACCGAAGAAAATTCCCCCAACATTATCTTGATCATTACCGATGACCAAGGCTATGGCGACGTGGGTAGTCATGGTAATACAACCATCCAAACACCTGCTTTAGATAAATTGCATGCAGAGAGCATCCGATTTACTGATTTTCATGTGAACCCTACTTGTGCTCCTACGAGGGCCTCTATTATGACAGGTTTGAACAAAAACAGGGCAGGTATTTGGCACACCATTGCAGGCCGTTCCATCATGCGTAAAGACGAACCCACCTTACCCGAAGTTTTGAAAGAAAACGGCTACACCACCGCGCTCTTTGGCAAGTGGCATTTGGGCGACCACTATCCATTTAGACCGCAAGACCGTGGCTTTGATGAAGTACTGATGCACGGCGGCGGGGGCATTACCCAAACGCCCGATTATTGGGGCAACGACTATTTTGACGATACCTATTTTAGAAATGGGCAACCTGAAAAGTTTGAAGGTTACTGCACCGATATTTGGTTTAGCGAAGCACAGAAGTTTATGGAAGCCAATAAGCAACATCCATTTTTTTGCTACATCTCCACCAATGCGCCGCATGGGCCTTTTCATGTGAGTGATGCCTACCGCAACAAGTACCTCGATGAAAAAGGCGAGCCAAAGGAAGGTGTGCCCAACCCAAATTTTTATGGAATGATTACCAACATAGACGATAATTTGGCCAAGTTGGAAAACTACTTAAAAGAAAGTGGGCAGTATGAAAACACCATAGTTATTTTCATGACTGATAATGGTACCTCTTCGGGCGTGCAGCAAAATAGGCAAGGCTTTAAAGATGGGGTAGGGTTTAATGCAGGTATGCGCGGCAAAAAAGGCAGCGCTTATGAGGGTGGGCATAGAGTACCCTTTTTTATAAGGTGGCCTAAAGGCGGTTTACAAGGCGGAAAGGATGTAAAAGAGTTGAGCGCCGCCATTGATATTATGCCAACACTTTTGGACTTACTCGAAATACAATCGGATCAGTTGGGGCATGTAGATGGTACGAGCCTGCTTCCTTTTATCAAGGGCGACACCACCAAGGCAGAAAGGGTAGTGATTACAGATACGCAACGCAATCAATATCTGGAGAAATGGCGCAATGCGGCCGTTATGCACAAAAGTTGGCGCTTGGTTTTTGGAGAGGAGCTGTACGATATAGCCAAAGACCCCGAACAGCGAAATGATGTGGCCGAGGCATTTCCAGAAATGAAAGCAAAGTTAAGAGCGGCTTATGAAGCTTATTGGGATACCGTTTCCCAAGATCAGTCTTACGAGAGAATGATTGTGGGGCACCCCGAACACAATCCGGTAGAACTCAACTGCCATGATATAAGAGTTAAAAATGATGGCTATCCCGCATGGAATCAATACCTGATAAGGAAAGAAAAGGTAGCTACAGGTTCTTGGGCATTGCGTGCACACAGCGCAGGCAAATACAAAATTACCGCCACACGTTGGCCAAGCGAATCGGGCCTGCGGCTTTTCGATACTGCTCCTGCAGGTGAAGAAATCCCCAATGGAAATGCTTACCCTGACTCTGAAAAACAAGCTATTGCCAGTGCTAAAATTATGCTTGATGGAGAAGTTTATGAGCAAATCGCCCCACCCGAAAGCGAAAATCCGCTAGGCCTCACCTTTGAAATAGATTTGCCCCAAGGCGATTTTGATTTGTACGCCAGTTTGCTCGATGACAAAGGACAAGAACTAGGAACGTATTATTTGTTGGTGGAGAGGATTTGAATTAGTTGCTTTTCAGTACCCTATTTTTAAGTTATTTTTAGCGTAGATTAAACGTTTAACGCTACACCTAGGAGCAAATATTGGAGAAGTAAACTTACTTTGGTAAGCATGTAACAATTGTTCTCTCTTATGAGAATTAAAATCTCAACGTGAGCATAAAGATAATGATGGGATATAATGAATTAATGTATATGCATTTGGCAACTGTTGTGCCCAGTTTTATTATTGGAACTGTATTATTATTCATAAAAAAAGGAACAACTATTCACAAAAAAGCTGGTCGGATTTATATGATATTAATGTTGATTACAGCCATTATAACTTTGTTTATGCAAGCACAAGTTGGACCAAGGTTATTGAATCATTTTGGATGGATACATAGCTTTAGTTTCCTAACTATATACACAGTTCCAACTGCATATATCGCAGTGAAAAAAGGGAACATAAAATCCCATAAAAGAAAAATGGTTTTGCTGTTTTTCGGTGCGATTATTATTGCCGGAGGTTTTACCTTCTTTCCAGGAAGATATTTATATGAATTATTTTTTGGTTAAGAAAGATAAATTAGAAACGAGAGAGAACAATTTATATAAAAAATAGGTGAGATAGTAGTGAATTCAAGGGATGTAGCCAGCTTCAACATCTTAACGGGTTATAAGTTTGAAGCCCGCAATTGCATCGTCTACTTTGCATGTACTAGCCGTTTGGCTTCATACATAACAGACAACTAAGTGAAGAATACAATTTTCAAAACATCGACCATAATCCTTTTCCTATCCATCACTTCTTGTGATGTAGGTGAAAAGACACTTGATAGCGTATCTTCCAGCTACATTACACTCAATGATTCTAAAGTTCATTATAAGGAATATGGACAAGGCGAAAAATCGTTGATTTTCATACACGGTTGGGGCTGTGACCTGAACACGTGGAAATATCAGTTCGACTACTTCAAAGATAAATATCATTTAGTGCTTATTGATTTGCCAGGTTATGGACAAAGCGACAAAGTCGA
>CAKZMZ010000488.1 GCA_937129345.1 uncultured Thalassovita sp.
TGCAGATATTTGCGGCCAATGAAAATGCCAAGGCGGTTTCAGACGAGCGCGTAGTGCGTTACAAAACAAGCTCAAATAGAGATGATAACGTAGTTGTACAAGCAGATGATGAATTGACTTTTGATGTAATCGACTATGTAACGAAGCCCAATTTGTATCTTCTGAGCATTGGAGTTTCAGATTTTCGGGATGAAAAATATAACCTTAATTTTTGCGATGATGATGCTGAAGGCATTACGGCAGCTTTTAAAGGTAGGCAAAAACGTTTGTACAAAAACGTGATTGCGCACCAATTAACCAATGAAGAAGCTACTAAAGAAAACATACTAAATGAGTTTATGTGGCTGCAAGAAAATGTTACCCAAAAGGATGTGGTGGTCATTTTCATTGCTTCACACGGTTTTAATCAGGACAATAAATTCTATATTTTACCGCATGATGGCAACGTAAACGATTTGGTAAACACTGGAGTAGATTGGCAAACTTTCGGCGATGTACTTGGGCAGTTGCCTTCTAAGGTTTTAATGTTCTTAGATGCTTGCCATAGCGGTCAGTTGGGTACCAACGTAGGCATTGTCAACAATACCGAAGCACTCAGAAATCTTTCTTCAGAAGAGTACGGCGTGGTGATCATGTCGGCCTCAACTGGGGCTGAAAGTTCTTTAGAAAATCCTGAGTGGGGGCATGGGGCTTTTACCCTGGCCCTACTAGAAGGTATTAACCAAGGCTACGCAGACATTTTACCAAAAGACAAAACCATATTTTTGAGGGAGTTGGATACGTATGTATTCACAAGAGTACGAGAACTTACTTCTGAAAGGCAAAATCCAACTACACAAAAGCCAAGTACCATAAGCAGTTTGCCTGTGGCAGTGTTGGATGAGTAGTCTTACGTTATAAAAATAGTAATAGAAAAGCCGTTCGGATTATTTCAATCTGAGCGGCTTTTTTTATTCTGCCTATTTTTTGAAATTGTTGCAGTGGCTATTGCGAACTTTCCATATCAGGCTTAAAATACACATGGTCTGCCCAAAAAGTACCAAATGGAATAATAGAGGCCAAAAGTGATAAGCCCATTTTTTTCATGTTCCACTTTTCATCGAGTGTAATATGGATGACTGCGTAAACATAAGCGATGAATAATACGCCATGCAGCATACCGATGACTTTATTCGGTTCGGGCATATCATAAAGATATTTTAAAGGCATGGTAACAAAGAGTATAAGTAAGAACGAAACCCCCTCTACAAAAGCCAAAATGCGGAGTCTTCCTAATTGTGTTTTAATTAAGTTCATGTGGTTGAAAGCTTGTGAAAAGTATAAAATTAGGGCTTGAGAATAGGATGGGCAAAAGATATTATATGATTGTATGAGTTTTTTGAAAAAATAGTATTAGACGCAGATCAAGACAGATTTTACTGATTTACACGGCATAGTATTTTTATTTCTTGAACTCTTGCGTGTAAATCTTTCTTTTAGGCAACCTTTAGGACAATTCTCTATATTACCATATCTCTTGCTAGGGTAAATTTTAAAATACTCATTAAGAATCTAGCATGACAAACCCTTTCAAGTGTTTTATCTCATATTCATTCATTTTTAAAATAATCAACTTTTTCTTGATTAAAACCATAACATTGCTCATTTGAAAAATCTATTGTCAATTTATTTTCTGAAAGATTAAATGAGTGAACTGTTGGACTTACAAGAATGTAAAGTTTGCCACTGTATCTAATTTTAATAGCGTCACCAAATAACTCGTAATCGTAATGATCATATCTCATAACCTCATTCGATTTATAGAATGATTCATTATTCACAAAGTCCAAAGTATCACTCTTATCGGCAGAAATCCATGTGCCTATTATTGCCTCTTGATTCATATTTCCGGTTTCAATCTCGCATCCAATTATAACGATGGTGCAGGATACAAAGATTATTTTTAAAAATGAGAAGGTGTTTTTCATTCTGTTTCAATTCAAAGTGGACTCTCTCAATACGGATTGTTACCTTCTAATGCTGCTGAAAGTTTAGAAATTCAATTTAATGTAGGAACTACTTCCCATTAGATTTGCGTTAAAAGAAATCAAAAGATATAATGTATATATCTTTCATCATCAAACTAAAAGTAAATACTCATGGCAAAGAAGAAGAAGCCAAACAAAAATGAGCTACAGAGTTTAAAAGTAGCGGTTAGCAAAACACTCCGAACGCGGGTGGTAAAAAGCAAAAAAGTTTATACAAGGAAAATGAAGCATAACAAACCTCATTTTCCTTTTTTGTTTTTAGGACTAAAAGTTCAAAATCAATTTTAATTCAGATAGCCGTGTTTCACTAAAAATTCTTCCATAGCCTTCACCGTTTTTTCAAAATATACTTCTGTGCCCTTTCTATAGTTGAAAAAACCGTGTTTCTGCCCTTCATAAGCTAATAATTCACACACATTTCCTTTCTTTGTCATCAGCCTTTCAAAGCGTTGTACATTTTCAAAGGGTACGGTGGTGTCTTCTGTTCCATGAAAAATAATAGTGGGCGGAAGTCCTTTTTTTACATGATGCACGGGCGAGGCTTTCTTTTGGTTTTTACCCATTTTCTCGGCACCATAGCCTTGGGGTGTGGTATCAATTACCGGGTTAAATAATACCAATAACTTTGGTTTGCAGCTTATTGACTTATCATCAGTCTCTGCATCAAATTGATTAAGCGTTGCGGTAATTGCGGCTAAATGTCCACCAGCCGAGCCACCGCCCGCAGCTAATTTTTCTAAATCTACACCCAATTCATCTGCATTTGCCTTTACCCACCGCATGGCCGATCTAGCATCTTGCATAGCTTCAATAGGAGAGGTGTTGTGCTCTTTTTTTATCCTATAATCGACTGTAATGGCAATCATTCCTTTGTTGGCCAAATAGCGGCTCTGTCCTAGGAAATGGTCACGATTGCCACCGACCCAACCACCTCCAAAAAAGAAAACGATGGTTGGTTTTTTATCGCCAGTTTTAAAATTGGGGGGATAGTAAATATCAGCAAATAGCGAGTCCTGTGGCGTAACTTTATACAGTTTAGTAAGCGGTGTTACTTCTGGTATGGCTTCTTTAAACTGTTTGGCTTTATCTTGCGCTAGCACTGTTACATGAACGAATGCTATTAAAGTCATTAATAGTAGTTTTTTCATACTTCAAACCCTGCTTCTTCTAAATATACTCTTACTTTGTTTAAATCTCTTTTAATAACATTGGCCGTTTTTTCTCTAGCTTCCTTTTTACTCAGCGATTTGTCTTTGTAAGGCAAATCATACTCATAATGCAC
The DNA here is from genome assembly GCA_937129345.1 of uncultured Thalassovita sp. Lineage (GTDB taxonomy): Bacteria > Bacteroidota > Bacteroidia > Cytophagales > Flammeovirgaceae > Chondrinema. The sequence goes on from CAKZMZ010000488.1 coordinate 3,310, forward strand.
CGAGATGGGTCCGTTAAACCCGATTGCTTTCAATGCTTGAAAGAAAGCAGGAAAATCGACCATTCCTTCGCCTAAAGGTACATTTTTTTGCCGCCATTTGTTGTCTCTTTTTTCCCAAAGAAAATCTTTTACCACTACGGTTTTCACATATTCTTTTAGTAATTGCAAATCATTTTTCCAAGATTTGGCGCCCTCAACGGTAGCATGCCTAATGTCGAACTGACTGCCAATCCACTGGGCGTTGGTGCTTTTTAGCAATTCCCATAAATCCCACAGCGATGCACCTACACGTGTACCAGCGTGGTTTTGATAGGCACCGTGTATTTCATAATCGCTGTTCATTTTGGCCAATTTCCAAAAGCGGGGCTTATAGTCTTGTAGCTGATCGTTTATAGTTTGCTCTTTGTTGTAGCTGAGATAACCCATTCTATAATACTTAATACCTAAGCCAGATGCGGTTTGTAAAATTTTAGGTGTTAAGGGATCCTCTGAGCTATTGATGGCCGTGGTCATCATTTCTGTTGTGAGCCCATTCTTTTTTAAAGCCTCTACAGCTTTGGGTAGCTGTTCTTCGACTTCTTCTGGCTTAACATGCCCGCCTGGTCTAACGGTTAAATCTGGGCCGTTGGCAGTGGCGGCAGCCAATACATCGCTCATTTCTTCATAAGTTTCTAAAAATTGTAAGTGCTTAGAGAATACATGCAAGCGAATTTTGTCTTCTTGTCTGCCAGAAGGGAAAATAGGGAAAGGTTGTAATAGTAGGCCGCTCGCGAGCAGCGATTTCTTTAAAAAATTTCTTTTTGATTGTTGCTTCATCTCCAAAAAATAGATTGCTTACAAGCAATTTAAAAATTTGTAAGCAATCTAGTTGAATGTAATCAGTGATTTTTACTGTAAATGGAATTTCTTATGGTAAAGTATCCATTGGTAAGTAACTTATGTGGTAGTGTTTATAAAATTAGATGTTTGATGTCTTCAATACTTTGGCATGGCGGGCGCTTCTTTATATTCTCCTGCTGGCGGGTCAAAAACACTATTATCTAACGTCTTTTTCGATACCTCTTTAGCGGAAGATACCATGGTCATGCCTTGTTGATGTAATTGATATTCAAGAGGGATGCCTTTGAGTTTTTTAAATTGAGAATTTGAAGATAAAAATGCATTCGATTGAAGTTCTTCTGAATAATAAACTTCTACATCTGGCGA
>CAKZMZ010000489.1 GCA_937129345.1 uncultured Thalassovita sp.
TCGCTTGTGCTACAGTTTTATTGGCATTGAATTCCTTTCTAAAATAAGGGCTAGGTCGCTGTACATCATCTTCTTGGTAGCCTGGCCCAATCCATTTGGCCTGCCAGCTATTCGAGTTAAAAAACGCCGTATGCCAATGGGCTACCTCACTCCATTTGCTCGTTTTTTTGTTATTGTCCCAAACCTTTACTTGCCAGTAATAACGAGTATCAGGTTTGAGGGATTTACCTTGGTAATCTATATAGACCGATTGGTCGGAGGAAATTTTCCCAGAACTCCAAACAAGATTTCTGCCTCTTTGCACGTCGCGCTCGTTGGTACCTACCCGAATTTCATAGGCGGTCTGCAGGGTATTTCGCTTTTCGCTTTTTATTTTCCAACTGAACTTTGGTTGTGTAACATCGAGCCCAATGGGGTTTTTACGGTGTTCTACCTGTAGGTCATACACGGTAATTTGAGCGAGACTTATTTGTAAGAGAAGGGAAAAAAGTAGTGTCAGTGTGGTTTTCATTTTCAGTTAAATTGGTTTTGTCCCTCAATTTATAGAAACACTTAGAGAAGTGGAAATCGAAGTTTTATAAAGCTAAGGTATATTGGGTTAAAAAGGAGTTTTATGGCTTGAAAGTACAAAATTCATTGCTGTCTTTTGTCCACTTGCGAACACCATTGCGCATTAGCGAACAAGTGTTTTAAGCACTGTTGGCTTGTATGAGACTGATAAACAGTAACTTGTATAAAAAGGTACTTGCTTTGATAAAATTCAAATGTATTTAACATCTAAATATTTGAACATGAAGAATTTAGCATTTACAATTTTATCTCTCTCAGTGTTTTTATTGAACACTTCTTTACTCCAAGCACAAAATGATGAGCGAGATGGAAGCAAGCACAATGAAAAAATTACGGTAACGGTAGATGGTAAAAAATACGAACTAGGTGATTTTATCTCTGAGAAGGTAGAAGCTAGTATGGAGGAATTTGCCGAAGGATTTGAAATGGATTTTGATGCTGACGAGTTCGACTTTTCTTTTAATTTTAATGGTGAAGAGATGGGCGAATGGGGTGAGAATTTGGGTAAATCCATTGAAAAAATGGTGAACAATATGGACGTGGAATTAGAGGATTTAGACCCTGAAGAATTTGAAGACTCCAACTTTGATGGTGACTGGGGAAAACGTAGCGGTTCAGATATTCTTGATGAAATAGAGGACGAATACGGCTCAAAAGTGGAGTTGATTGAAAAGATGAAAATTAAGATCAGAGAGGAAAAAGTGACTGTTGACATTGATGCCAAATTGGAAGACGGACAGCGTGTCCATAAGAGAATAGTAGAGGAGAGGGATTGAAATTAAAAATAATTTAGCCCAACGTGAGGTTTTTACTTAAAAACCTAATAATCAATAACTTAAGCCGTCATGCTGACCACGTCATGCTGACCACGTCATTCCGAACGAAGTGAAGGAATCTGAAAGCTATTAGCAAACAGTTTGCCGCTTCGGCGGTCCGATTCACTCCAACGCATAATCAGCCCTTCAGTTCGCAAGGACGATTTTTTTGAGAGGTATTTGGCTCAAATTCCAGAAACCTCACGTTTAGCCCATGAATTAATTCATGGGCTAAATTATTTGCTTTATAATCATTTATCCAACTTCTTCTCGCCAATTTTCTTGATATCTTCCTGTGGGGGCAATTCTTCTGGTTTTACGTTTTTGTTGAGCAGTACATTTCTGATTTCTTGGTTGCTGGCCTCATGCTCTTTTTTTATGGCCTCTTCACCTTCTAAATCTTTTTGCTTTACGGTGTGGTTGCTTATTTCGGTGGCAAAGGTTTTACCCGTTAGCAAGATGCTGTCCATGTAATCGTCGGGGTCATCTCCCTGGTCGATTTTGTATTTTTTATGTAGGTCGGTTCCCTCAAAAAGCATAGCATCGCCTGCTTGCACCACTCTGTAAAAACCAGCCTCATCAATTCCTCTTTCTTTAATGTTCAAAAAAAATTTTTCTTGGGTTTCTTTGAGTTTTTTGTGAAAAGCTAAGCGCTTATTTTGCTTTTCGTCTATGGCTTGACTACCTACTTTTGCCAACCACATTTTAAAAGGTTCTGCTTTTTTAGAAGGTATGGCTTGTATGATCCTTAAAATGCCTTCTTTATCTGCACAATTGATTTTTTGTTTGCCGCCACTGGTCTCCACATAAAGGGGGGTGGCAATTTGCCCCCATCCTTCTTTTAGGCCTGGATCACGGCGGCGCAAATCTTTTAAATAGCCCTGTGGATTTTTACTTTCAGAAAGTACCGCTACCACATCCACAATCACCAAAAACCACTCTTGCGAGGTCTCATTCCATACCCTTCTAATCTCTTTATCAAATATTTCTACCAAATCCATAAGATACATGTTTCTATTTAAACCTAAGATAGAAACAGAAAGAAGAAACGCAAAAGTTTGTTGAGACGAACGGCTAAAAGTATCTTGCCGAGTAATCTTGATTTGAAACCCCGAACTTTCTTCTAATTTTGAAGTATAATTCTTCAATATGTATCCGAAACGCAATCAATTACTTTATCTTTTTCAGGTGGATGAACACAAGCGCATGCCCAAGTACCGGCAAATCGTGCGCTCTGTGGTAAACTCTATTAAGCAAGGAGATTTAAAAGTAGGGGCTAAGTTGCCTTCTATTAATGAAGTGAGTGTAGAGTTTTTATTGGCCAGGGAAACGGTGGTAAAGGCTTACAACAAATTGCGAGAGATGGGCATTGTAGTCTCGAGGCCGGGTAAGGGCATTTATGTTTGTAGTGAAGATATAGACAAAGAATACCACATTTTCTTGCTCTTTAATAAATTGAGCCCGCATAAAAAAGTGGTTTACGATGCCTTTGTAAACGAGATGGGCAAGGAAGCCAAAGTAAGGCTGTTTATCTATAATAACGACTTTAACACTTTTAAAAGGCTGGTAGAAGAAAATACTGGAAACTTTACGCATTATGTAGTTATCACACATTTTTTTGGGGTAAACCCGCCGGTTAGTAAGGTATTAGAAAAAATACCTTACCAACAATTGGTTATGCTAGATAAGCGTTTGGTAGGCCCGGCAGATGAGTGTACCTCCGTTTATCAAGATTTTGCTAGCGATATTAAGAATGCCTTGGCATCTGCTCGAGAAGATTTAAATAAATATCAGCGGCTTACCTTGGTTTTTCCGGCTTCTACTTACCACTCAGATCAGATTAAGACAGGCTTTAAATTGTTTTGCGAGCAGGCTGGCTTTGCCCACAAGATCATTGATAGTTTTGAGTATGAAGAGCAGCTAAAAGAAGCATTTATTATTTTGGAAGAGTCGGATTTAATCGCCTTACTCGGTACTGTTAGGGATAAAAATTTGACCTTGGGTAAGGATATCGGAGTGATTTCTTACAATGAGACCCCGCTTAAAGAATTTATAGCCGGCGGATTAAGTGTGGTATCCACGGATTTTGCAGCAATGGGCCACAAAGCGGCAGAATTGGTTAAATCGGGAGAAATCATTCAAACTGCCAACCCGTTTAGGTACATTAAGAGGGGATCTTTGTGAGGTCTGATTTTTAAATAAGTATTCTAACTGATGTAAGCGTCTACGCTTACATCAAAAGTCTACTAATACAGCGTAGTTACAAATAAGCGACTGCCGAAGCTAATGGGGTGTTCTTAAAAAATAAGGTTTGTGTTTTTTCAATTCCATCGTTTCAAGCGTAGACGCTTGAATAAGCAATTTATACCATCGGTTCAAGCGTGGACGCTTAAATGAGTAATTTATACCAGCTAGATTTCCCACAGTATAGTACATAACAGCTTGCATGCTGCCTCTATCTACATTTGCAAGAAGAAAATGAATTTCTACTAATTGTCACGTAATCAGTTAACTAGCGGCAAATTTTGGTTATTATAAATCATCTTTCCAATTATGAATATAGTAAAAGACTTTAAATATGTAGATTACCTATGGGACGAAGAAAAAGCAGCAGCTTTAGAAGGAGATGAAGTTGCGCTTTTGTTGTACCGTTCTAACATTTTAGGCAGTGACCTCCGCATAACTAATTACGGTGGTGGTAACACAAGTTGCAAAACTATTGAAAAGGACCCATTAACTGGTAAAGATACCGAAGTAATGTGGATCAAAGGTTCTGGCGGTGACATTGGTACTTTAAAGCGAGATGGACTAGCGGCCCTGTACCAAGAGCGATTGCACAGCTTAAAAAACATCTATCGCGGTTTAGAATTTGAAGATGAGATGGTAGGCCTTTTCCAACATTGTATTTTCGACTTGGATTCAAGAGCGCCCTCAATCGATACACCTTTACATAGTTTCTTGCCATTTAAGCACATCGATCACCTTCACCCAGATGCAGCCATTGCCATTGCGGCAGCCAAGGACAGCAGGAAAATCACTCAAGAAATTTTTGGAGATACCATGGGATGGGTACACTGGCAAAGACCGGGTTTCGATTTGGGTTTGCAGCTCGCAAAATGCCTAGAGGAAAATCCCGGTATTAGAGGTATTGTACTTGAAAGCCACGGGCTATTCACTTGGGGCGATACGGCTTATGAATGCTACATCAACAGCTTAGAAGTGATTGAAATGTGTTCTGAATATTTAGAAAAGCACATTGAAGGGAAGCCAGTATTTGGAGGGGAAAAAGTAAAGGCGCTGCCTACTGAGGAAAGAAAGCAACAAGCTGCAATTTTAGCTCCATACCTCAGGGGTTTCTGCTCTAGCGAAAAGCTAATGGTCGGTCATTTTACAGATAGCGAGCGCGTACTGGAATTTATCAATAGCCAAGATTTAGATAAATTGGCCCCTATGGGAACCAGTTGTCCTGATCACTTTTTAAGGACTAAGATTAAGCCGTTGGTACTCAATTTTACCCCTGATGAAGATGTGAGCGATGCGGCTAGCGTAAAGGAAAAGCTCACTCCTTTATTTGAGGAGTATAGGGCTTACTATAAAGATTATTACGAAAACCATAAAAGAGACAACAGTCCAGCCATGCGGGATGCCAACCCTGTTGTGATACTATGGCCAGGCGTGGGTATGTTTACTTTTGCCAAAAACAAGCAAACGGCACGTGTGGCGAGCGAATTTTATGTAAATGCCATTAATGTGATGCGGGGTGCCGAGGCAGTTTCTTCTTACACTTCTCTGCCTTTGCAAGAAGCTTTTGATATTGAATATTGGTTGCTAGAGGAGGCCAAATTACAGCGCATGCCCAAAGAAAAGCCCCTTTCTAGAAAAGTAGCCTTGGTTACCGGCGGCGGCGGCGGTATAGGCAAAGCCATTGCAGACCGTTTGGCGGCAGAAGGCGCCTGCGTTGTGCTCACCGATATAAGCCAAGAACGTTTGGACGAAGCAGGCGCGACCTATGGCAAAGATGGAGCGGCTTGGCAACAGGCAGATGTAACTGATAAATCAGCAGTAGAAAAAGTTTTTGATCGTGCCGCATTGGCATTTGGTGGAGTTGATATCATAATAAATTGCGCAGGTTTGGCCATTTCTAAGCCTGTAGAAGATACCACAGAAGCCGATTGGGATCTAATTCAGAACGTTATCGTTAAAGGTCAGTTCTTGGTGTCTCAGGCGGGTGTTGAAGTGATGAGGAAGCAAGACAAAGGCGGTGATATCGTGAACATTGCCTCTAAAAATGCTTTGGTGGCAGGACCTAAAAACATAGGCTATGGCACGGCCAAAAGCGCACAGGTACATATGTCTAGATTATTGGCGGCGGAACTAGGATCAGAAAAGATTCGGGTAAATGTGGTTAACCCAGATGCGGTGATTGTAGGCTCTAAAATTTGGGAAGGCAAGTGGGCTGAAGGTCGTGCTAAAGCCTACGGGGTTTCAGTGGAAGAACTGCCTGCTTTCTATGCTAAGAGAACCCTTATGAATGAGATTCTTTTACCTGAAGACATAGCAGCAGGCGTTTTTACCTTTGTTGGTGGAGATTTGAGTAAAAGCACGGGCAATATCCTCAATGTAGATGGCGGAGTCGCTCAAGCCTTTGTGAGATGAATTCTACAAGTTTTAATAGATTTTAAAGGGAGACTAAATTTGGTCTCCTTTTTTTGGCATCAATCTATGCTTTATTGAAATCCTTCAATCCAACCCCAACTCTTTAAACAACCAAGCATCGGTTATTTCATACTGTTCTGGAAAAGTCCAGTGGCCAGTCTCTAAAGCTAGAAATAATTGCTTGGGCGCATCGATTACATTGTAAGCTGCATACATAGAGGTTGGTGGACACACATTATCATTAAATCCCCAAGAATAGTAGCCGGGTACTTTTACTTTTCTGGCAAAATTGACCACATCATAATAGGCAGCGGTTTCCATTTCGGCCTTGGTTTGGTGATGTGGATTATCTGGGTGGAACATGTGTGGCCAACCGCCGGCCCTGTTGGCATTGTAACCCGTTAAGTCGCAGAGTGCAGGATAATAAGGGACCAGCCATTTAATACGAGCATCCAAACCTGTAGTAACAATGGACAGTGCACCACCTTGACTTCCCCCTGCAACGGCAATATTTTCGCCATCAAACTCAGGCAGGCTAAAAATAAAATCTACAGAACGCACACAGCCTAAATATACTCTTTTGTAATAATAAAGGTCTTTATCTTTGAGGTTGGCAACCCAATAATTAGCTAAAGCACCATAACGCAAGTTGTTATATACCTCAGGGTTTAGTGTAACCGGTATGCCGTGTATGCCAATTTGCAAGGTAATTACCCCTTTTTCTGCCGTATTTACATCGCCATAATAAGGTCTTACCCCTGCACCGGGCACTCTTAAAATAGCAGGGTATTTCCCCTCAGCTTTGGGCATAGATAAGATGCCATAAATCCTAGAACGGTTGGGATAATTTTGAAAATCGACATGATACACATTTACTTTTTCGGTGCATCGTTCAGGCAGTAAGGTCATATTAGCATCTATAGGAATTTTGGCCAAATCAGCTTTTGCATTATCCCAAAAAGTGTCAAAGTCGTCTGGCATCTTAACAATAGGCTCTATTGCCTCAGGCTCAAAACCCGCTGTGCCGTAACCTTCGTACTCCTTGCCATTTACGGTGGCATACACTCGGCATCTCAAAAATCCTGCTTCATCCAAACCATCTACTTTAATACTACCCATGCCTTTTTTAAGCGTCATGCTTTGGGTTTCTTCGGGCATCAGCTTTTCCTTGCCCACTTTGTATTGTATAGTGATATTCTCTAAAAGCAAATTATTTTCAAGCACACTCACCCTAAATTCTACTTTCTCCCCGATTTTATAAGTCCAATTTTGATGGGTAGGTGCCACGTTGACTTCTACCTTTTGCATTCTGGGCTGGGCTATTAGAGAGGTTGCCCAAACAAAAGCTAGTACAAAAGTTAAGTTGGTTTTAAGCTTGTAGAAGTTCTTTTTATTCATTTTCAATTAAAATTAGGTGGATAGTTAAATATATAGAATAGTTTTTAGCAATCTGCTATGATGTTTTCTGAAAGTATAAATCATTATGGCAAAAATATACTACTATTGGTTTTGAGCTATTTGCTTGGCAGCAAGGTAAGCCGTAGTCCATGCCGCTTGAAAGTTAAAACCACCAGTTACGGCGTCTATATTGAGCACTTCTCCAGCAAAATATAAATTGGGATGGAGCTTGCTCTCCATAGTCTTAAAATTGACTTGCTTATTGTCCACACCACCACAGGTTACAAATTCATCTTTAAAAGTACTTTTGCCATTTACTTGTAGAGAGCAGTTTCCAATGATTTCTATTAGTGCAGCAATTTGCTTTGCATTTAGCGAAGCATAATTGAGCTTACTAGGGATATTGGTAACCTGTAACATTCTTTGCCATAAGCGTTTGGGTAAATTCGCTAAGGCAAGGTTGCTCACTAGTTTTTTTCCATTTTGCTTTCTATTTCTTTCAAGTTCTGCCATTATGTTTTCCTTGGCTTGCCCACTCCAGTTAATAGCAACATTGAATTTATAGTTTTTTGCGTGTAGTTCCCTTGCTGCCCAAGCAGACAGCTTCAAAACCGCGGGTCCACTCAAACCCCAGTGTGTTATTAAAAGCGGACCGCTTTCTTCAAACTTTATGTTATTTATTTTTACCTCTGCATTGGGTACGGCCAAACCAGGTAAATCTTTAAGCAAAGGATGTTTGATATTAAAGGTAAAAAGAGATGGTACTGGCGGGACAATCGTGTATCCCATCTTTCCTAAGATATTCCAGAAAGCAGTACTGCTACCTGTAGCAATCAAGATATTTTTAGCCTTATAATTTTCATCTTTGGTGGTTACTTGCCAAATTTTGTACTCTCTTTTAAAAGATGTAACACTGCTCTGTGTTTTTATCTCTATTTGATATTTTTTACAAAGCCCAGTAAAGCAATCGATGATAGATTGAGACTTATCTGTTACTGGAAAAATCCTTCCATCCTCTTCTATTTTGGTAGGTACGCCTTTATCCTCCAACCAAGCCATCATATCTCCACATAAAAACTGATGAAAAGGCCCTAGCAATTCTTTATGACCTCTTGGGTACTTAGTAACCATTTCAGTCGGGTCGAAACAGGCATGGGTTACGTTACACCTCCCTCCACCAGAAATTTTGACTTTACTTAAAATCTGTTTGGCTTTTTCTAATATCAATATTTTTAGGTTTGGACTTTCCTGAACGCTTCGTATAGCGCCAAAAAAACCTGCTGCCCCGCCACCGATTACGATTAAATCGTATGAATTGCTTTGTTTACTCATGTTTAAAAGTAGCCATCATTTCATCTATAGTCTTGTGTTTTCTGCCTACAACTTTCTCAAAATCAGAAGGCACATCAAAAGCACCATTTCGGATACTTTCGTAAATACCACCCACGATTGTTCCTAAGTACTCGCCTAAGGCTGCACGCCTCTCTTCTAAGTAAGCTTCTACAGACATATTCTCAAATGTTAAATTGAGATCAAAGGTTCGGTTTAAAGCTTGAGCGAGTTCGTTTTGGTCAATGGCGGTACCTGTTAAATTAAAAATTTTATTATTTAATTTATCATTGGTGAGAATCCTCGCGTAAGCATTTCCTAATTCTTGCCTACTAGTGTAAGCACATTTCCCATTGGCGGCGCTGTTGCGGATTTTCCCTTCTTTTTTGTAGTCCTCCAAAGCTTCAAGGTCAGGGTCTATGTACAAGCCATTTCTGCCAACAACATAGGGGATGCCACAATTGGCCATGTCTTCTTCGGTTTGCCTGTTGCTCTTTACAATGGGTGCAAAAGCAGATGATTTGGGGTCGCCGATAATACTGCTGTATACAATTTTCTTGATGTTATTTGCTTGAGCTGCCGCAATCATATCTCTGTGCTGTTCTATTCTGCGAGAGGCTTCGGCATAAGAAGAAATCACCATTAAAACATCGCATCCCTTAAAAGATTGATGCAAAGTGTCGGGCTTGTCGTAGTCGCCATGTCTTACTTCGATACCTAAGTGTGCTGCCTTTTTTGGCGTTCGTGCTAGGCCAATGATATTTTCACTTGAGACCAGTTCCTTTAATGCTTTAATGGTGGCAGAACCTAGCCCACCATTGGCTGCTGTAATTACTATTTTCATATTTTAAAAATATTGATGCGGAATATTAAATTTAAATCGAACAAAACCCAACTTAGTGGTGGTTATTTATTCGAGTTACATGGTAAATTACCTAAACTAATAAAAGGACTGATTAACTTGTAGCCGAACTTCTTGTTATGTAATTTTTGTGTAGTTGTGGAAATGAGATTTTTAGTTTCTAACGAAGATAAACAGGTAATAAAAATCCTTCAACCACCAACCATTAACCATTAAATCGATCATTATGTCTTTTGATGCCCTTAGTGTCAAAGCGCAATTTCCCATATTCCACCGCTATCCAGATTTGGTGTATTTGGACAGTGCAGCCACATCACAAAAACCTGCTTCGGTAATCAAAGTGCTCTCTGATTTTTATTCTTTTGAAAATGCCAATATACACAGAGGAGTTTACGACCTGTCTGCAAAAGCCACAGATAAATATGAAGAAGTAAGGGAAAAATTGGCAGCAGCTTTTAATGCCAATGCGAACGATTTCGCTTATTGCAGTGGTACAACTGAAGGCATCAATTTGGTAGTAAACGGTTATTTGCTTCCACATTTAGAAAAAGGTGATGAAGTACTTATTACAGCCATGGAGCATCACGCCAATTTAATTCCTTGGCAACAGGCCTGTGAAAAAAAAGGTGCAAAGCTCAGTATAATACCAGTTAAGCCAAGTGGCGAAATCGATATGGAGGCTTTTGAAAATAAGCTTTCAAAAAAGACTAAAATGCTGGCCATGGTGCACATTTCCAACACCTTAGGCACTATTAATCCTGTAAAAATACTGACCCAAAAGGCGCATGACTTAGGCGTGCCAGTTTTGCTTGATGCTGCACAAAGCGCGGGACATCTTCCTCTTGATTTACAAGATTTACAGGTCGACTTCGCCGTTTTTTCGGCACATAAACTTTTTGGCCCCACAGGTATAGGAGCCTTGTACTGTTCAGAAAATTTTAAAGACCAACTAAAAGCAAGTAAGTTTGGTGGAGGCAGTATCAAAGAAGTGAGTTTTGAAAAAACTTCTTGGATGGCATTTCCGCATGGATTAGAGGCCGGTACGCCGCACATTGCAGGTGTTGTTGGGATGGGAGCTGCTTTGGATTTTATTGCTACGTTAGATTTAGAAGAATCTTTTGCCCATGAGCATGCCTTGGTTACCCAACTGCGACAAGAACTTGATGCATTAGGGGGGATAAAAATTTTTGGAAACCCCAGTGAATACGCGGGCATTGTTTCATTTGAAGTGGATGGTGTGCATCCGCATGATGTGGCCAGTTTTTTATCTGAGGCCGATATTGCTGTGCGGGCAGGTCACCATTGTACGCAACCTTTGTTAGAGCGTATGCAAGTGCCGGCTACTACAAGGGCTTCTTTTTCCATCTATAATACCGAAAAAGATGTAGAAAGATTGGTAGCAACTCTAAAAGATTTGAAAGAATTTTGGGAATAAACAACATATATTGTGAACGAGAAGATGAAAAGCCTGTACGGCGATTTGATCAAGCAACATCAAAAAAATCCCTATCATTTTTTAAAAAAGGAGGATGTTGAACTGAGTTTAAGGGCGAACAATCCTATTTGCGGAGATCGATACGATCTTTACATAGAAAATGAAGAAAATGTATTGAGTACCTTGCATTTCCACGGTTTTGGTTGTGCCTTATCAAAAGCTTCTGCATCTATTATGGTAGAAACCTTAGAGGGCAAATCTTATGAAGAGGCCAAAGAGATTTGCCAAAATTTTTTAGATTACATCCATGATAAAACCAATGGTGAAGTCTATACCGAAGCCTTTAAGGCTTTTGAAGCATTGCATACCCAAACCGCTAGGATAGACTGTGTAGCACTTACTTGGAAAGAAATGTTGTCTTTTTTACAAACACAAAGCTCATGATCGATATTCAGATATTTGACAAACCACTAAATCCTGCAGAATGTATAGCAAAAGCGGGCAATTCTGCTTCGGGAGGTAATACTGCTTTTATAGGAACGGTAAGAGAACAGACCAAAGGCAAAAAAGTATTGCGTTTGGATTTTGAATCCTATGTGCCCATGGCTATTTCAGAAATGCAGAAAATTGCTGAAAATGTAAAAAAACGTTGGGATGCTTACAGTGTAGTTATGCATCATAGAGTGGGCATCCTAGAAGTAGGGGAGATTGCTGTGATCATAGTAGTGGCCACACCGCACCGTGCAGCTGCTTTTGAAGCTTGCCAATACGCCATAGATACCCTTAAAGAAACCGTACCAATCTGGAAAAAAGAAATTTTTGAAGATGGGGAAGTTTGGGTCGCCGCGCATCCATGATATGTGTATTTAATTATAACATTTTGTGAGTAGAACTAAGTAATTCATGGCGTGTTCGGTTCACGCCATGAACGTTTTTAGAACTATCTTCCATTCTTGGCCTTAATAATAGAGCCCATAATGCCCAAGGCGATTTCTTGAGCGCCCACAGCTCCAATGTCTAGCCCGATCGGTGCTTCTATTCTTGCAATTTGTTCTTCGGTAAAACCTGCTTCTTGCAAGCGGGCTACTCTTTTTGCATGGGTTTTTCTGCTGCCGAGTGCACCAATGTATGCCACTTCAGAAGGCAGTAATATGCGCAGTGCGTCATCGTCAATCTTTGGGTCATGTGATAGGATCACTGCAAAAGTATAAGCATCTAATTTAAAATCGTTCAATACCTCAGAAGGGTATTTCTCAATAATTTGGTTGGGTTGGTCTTTAAACTGCGTGTTTTTAGCAAATACGGCCCTTGGGTCAATTACTATTGGTTCAAAATCATACATGTTGGCCAATTGTACCAATGCAGTAGTAATATGCGCAGAACCTATGATCAAAATCTGACTTTTTCTCGGAAAAATATTGATAAAATACGTTTTGTCATCTACAAATACAGTTTCGTGTGTTCTATCTTCGAAAGCCTGTATTGCTGCGTTTTGCACTTCTTCGGGCAGTGTAGCTCCTATGGCTTCACCTTCGGGCGTAAGCAAGGTGTTTTGATTTTCTCCATCGCTTAAAAGTGTGACCAAAATACAGCTTTCATTGGCTTGTAGCTTGTCTATTAATTTTTGCCAGCAAGTGTCCTCTGTAGATTTATCGTCCTTTCCGAAATATTGTAGATATACTTGGATTTTGCCACCGCAACTCAAACCTACAGACCATGCTTCATCATCGCTTACACCATAGTGTAGTTTTTTGCCACTTCTATTTTCTAACACCCCCTTTGCTTCTTTAAGTACTGCTCCTTCAACACAGCCTCCGCTCACCGATCCTGCCATTTCCATCTCTTCAGAAATCAACATGGCAGAGCCGGTGGGTCTTGGAGCTGAGCCCCAAGTTTTGATTACCCTTGCCAAAGCAAAAGGCTTATCGCTCTTTTGCCATTCAGTAATTTGATTCAATAATTCTTTCATATCTCAATTTATTTACATTAATTTTCTGTTCGGGATGTTAATATTAGCATCTATTTTAAAACATACAAGGGCTCTGAGAGGTTTTGTTTGAAACAGATATATGTATATACATCTGTAAATAAAAGTGGTATTATGGCAACAGTGAGATTTACATCGGCGCTTAAAAGATTTTTTCCTGATTTACACGATGAAGAATTTTCGGGTACTACAGTTAAAGATACCTTAAGAAGTATCGAAAAAAAATACCCTGGCATGCTGTCTTACTTGGTTGATGACAATGGAGAATTGCGCAAGCATGTAAACATTTATGTTGGCGGAGATTTAATTGAGGACAGGAAAAATTTCGAAGATAAAGTTCAAGAAAAAGATGAAGTAATCATTTTCCAAGCATTATCAGGCGGATAAATATTTATGAAATTATTAGCGGGTACATCAAAGGGTTTGGTCATTTATGATCGACTTGCTGGAGGTTGGAAACTACAGGGAATTCAGTTTGAAGGGTTTCCTGTATCTATGCTATATATCGATGACCGCACGGATACTTGGTGGATAGGCCTCTCTCACAGACACTGGGGACAAAAATTGCATTACTCTAAAGATCAGGGAAAAAACTGGGAAATAGTACCCACACCCACGTATACCGGTTACGAATACCGACCCGAAAAAAAAGTCTCCTTAAAAAAAGTTTGGGTAATGGCACATGCCGGCTACGATAAACCGGGAGCACTATGGCTAGGAACAGAACCCGGTGGGCTTTTCTATTCAGCAAATAACGGAAAAACATTTGAGCTTATAGAGAGTTTATGGAATCATCCGAGCAGGTTGGATGATTTACAGTGGTTTGGTGCAGGAAAAGACTATCCTTTTATACATTCCATTGTAGTGGACCCAAACGATTCTGACCATGTGTATATTGGGGTAAGTTGTGCAGGGGTGTTTGAGACAAAGGATGCTGGTTTAACTTGGGTGCCGAAAAATAAGGGATTGGTGGCGGCATATTTACCTAATCCGAAAGCCGAGGTGGGGCATGATCCCCATCTTATCTTGATGAGCCAAAAAGATAACCGGGTACTTTGGCAGCAAAACCATTGCGGTATTTTTAGGACAAGTGACGGGGGAGAAAATTGGCAAATGGTGAGCGGAAAAAAAGGCTTTCCTCATTATGGTTTCGGTCTCGCAATAGGTGATGATATCAATACAGCATGGGTAATTCCTGCTGAAAGCGATGAGAAAAGGATCCCTAAAGATTTAAAATTAGTTGTATGCAAAACTACAGACGGTGGCAATAGTTGGCTAAACCAAGACAGTGGTTTACCCAGCCCCCCTGTTTTTGATATTGTGCTGAGGCATTCGTTTGTAAAAAAACAAGAAGTATTGGCCTTTGGCACTAACAACGGAAATATTTATGTGTCAGAAAATAGTGGAACTAACTGGAAATCAATAACTAACCACCTTACTGGTGTAAATTGTCTAATTTTAAATTAATTGAAAAATGAAAACAACTATCAACAAAAATTTTACTGTGGAGGAGCCAATTGACAAAGTTTGGTCTTATCTGAGCGATCCTACTAAAATTGTTTCTTGCGTACCGGGTGCAAGCATTACCGAAACTATAGATGAACGCAATTATAAAGGAGGCGTAACCACCAAATTTGGCCCAGTAAAAGCTAGCTACGCAGGAGATATCCAAATTGTAGAGATGGATGATGCCAATCATGTAATGAAGCTACATGGCAAAGGCGTAGATTCTAAGGGCAAAGGCAGTGCTGAAATGAACATGACAGGAGATTTGGTTGACAATGGAGGTAGCACCGAGGTAAAATTTAGTATGGAAGTATCTATTGTTGGAAAGCTAGCACAATTTGGAGCACGCTTGATTAATGATGTTTCTGATCAGTTATTAGACCAATTTATTGTGAGTTTTAGGGAAAAACTATCTGCTGAAAGTGCAGAAGTTGAAACCACAGAATCAACAGATGCTGCAAAATCAGATAATTCTCTAAATGCTTTTGCATTGGTATGGGCAGTAATTAAAGGCTTTTTTGCTAGATTATTTGGCAAAAAGGCGAGTTCTTAAATTTAGGTTTAAATATATACTTATTTGTAAAGTGCTTCATGGTTTTTATGAAGCACTTTTTGTTTTCGCTTTTAGAAATTACCCGTATTTTACTCCTCAATAAGACTGGTTTTTTGTTTAAGACCTGCCTTTAATAAGAGATAAAGGGTAAGGCCTAAGGGCCCAAGCATAAGCGTGAAAATTAGGCAGGGAACAATGAGTAAGTGCTTGATTTCCGTGCGTTTGGCATCTCTTACAATCCAAGCCCCTACAAATAAATCGAAAATTATATAGTGGATCCAGCTTGCTAAAAATGCCTGTGGGTCAGATAGCATAGACATGATGCCACTGAGTGTGGTAAGGTTGGCATCAGCAGGTAGGGCCTCATTACTACTAAAGATTAAATAGGCGTAAAAGATACCTAGTATGCATGGGATCCAAATGGCGTGTATGGTTTTTTGTGTGTACTTCCAATGCGGTAAAAAAAATAGGAGCAGCCATGCGGGTAAAATAGCCGTATTTACCAGCTGAAAAAGTGATTCAAAATTCATTATTTGCGAGCAAGGTTAATGACAAATTACGTAAACTTACACTTTATTGAAGTAACTCTGCAAGCTTTGAGAAAAAGATTGACATATGCTTTTTTGGCTATTATAACAATTACTTTAGGCTTGTTGTCTAGATCGCCAATTATTCCTGCATTTATTTACCCTTACTTAGGAGATATCTTATACGCCTTGCTGATTTACTTTTTATTTGCCTTCCTTTTCGCTAGAAAAGCTGAAACAGCTATCGCTTTATTGGCACTTATTTTTTGTGTAGCCATCGAGCTAAGCCAATTATACCATGCGCCATGGATAGATAACATTAGGGCTACAAAACTTGGTGGTTTGATACTCGGCTTTGGGTTTTTGTGGTCAGACTTATTGGCCTATGCTGCTGGAGTCAGTATTGGTTGGTTGTTAGAAGTTTGCTATCTCAAGCCATTCGCAACCCATAGATAAAGCAAATTACCTTATCAAACAAACAAATTGATTTAACTCAAAAACTCTTAACTACTCACAGTAATGTAGACGGCAAAGTAATGGCAAATGCTTCCGCCTAAAACAAATACATGCCAAATAGCATGATGATAGGGGAGTTTTTCCCATCTGTAAAATATTACGCCTATTGTATAAGAAATACCTCCAATCATCACCATCCATAAACAGTCCATAGGAAATTTTATAAAGAAACTGTCAACTACAGTTATAAAGATCCAACCCATTGCTAAATAGATTAGCGTGGAAATCAAGTCAAATTTTCCAGTGAAGAATATTTTGAAAACGGTGCCTGCAAACGCTAGAAACCATAAAACTGCCAATATTATAAAGCCTCTGTAATTTTGAACATAGGCCAATATGAAAGGGGTGTAGCTTCCTGCAATTAAATAATAGATACTTATGTGATCGAGTTTTTGCAATAGCTTCTTTAGTATAGGACTATGAAAGCTGTGGTACAAGGTTGAAAATGTATACACCATCATAAAAGAAATGCCAAAAGCAATGGCACCAGTAATCTTAGCGGGAGTACTATGGTAAATGGCTGTGGCAATCAATATAGGAATCGAAATTAAGCCAAAAAGCAAGCCTGCTCCATGAGAAAGACTATTGGCGATTTCGTATTGTAATTGTTTTTTGCTGAGTGGAAAAGCTTTGGTCATGCTGGACTAAGGTTAAAAAATTTTATTTGTATTATTTGAGCTGTAGACACATTTATAAAAACATCATATCTCTAAAAATAATCTCTTAAAGAGCGATTAATTTTGGATTTTACGCTTGTAAAACTATTGGTAAGCATATTTAAAGAGCATGATGATTGTGATAAATGCCTGTTAGATTTTGGCTTTTAGAAATGTAAAATACAGATAAGCATTACTTCAAAATCAAATGTACTTAGTTATTTCTTTATTAGATTTAGCCGTTCTGTTCTTTTAGGGCATAAGCTACTAAAGTGTCCAAACTTACAAATTCAAGTGCTTTTTCATGGGTGGCCTCAAGGTTTACAGGAGGTGCTACGCCTGCATTTAGCGCTTCTCTCCAACGCAGGGCGCAAAGGCACCAACAATCACCTGCTTTCAAGCCAGGGAAATCATAGAAAGGAATCGGTGTGATCAAGTCGTTACCTTTACTTTTACTAAATTGTAAAAACTCTTCAGTTACTTTGGCACAAATAACGTGTGAACCACTGTCTTGTGGGCCGGTGTTACAGTGCCCATCTCTATAAAAACCGGTCATAGGTTTGGTGCAACATACTTTTAAAGGTTCGCCAAAAACGTTTTTTGCTTCCATTATTTTTAGTTAAATACTTTCTTCTTTATTAGACTTATTTATTCAACTTATGGTTAAGATGATTAGTTTACAAAGAAATAAAGTTGGTTTGCAATTAAAATTAATGAAAAATGTCTCGATTTATATTGGCTATTGCGGTTTTTAATCTCCTGTTTTTGGTAGGATGCCAAGCCCAAAAAGACAAGCAAGCGATTTACGAATACGGCAAGAAAACCAGGTTTGGGACGGGTAAGTACTACATGGGTCGAGAGATTTCACAGATTATGGGCCACCAAGGTGCGCCGTGGTTAGAGCGAGAAGACCGAGAAGAACAAGAAAGAACGGATATCGCTATTGATTTATTGCCATTGGATGAGGACGATGTTGTGGCGGATATCGGCGCAGGTACAGGCTATTATACCTTTAGAATAAGTAAAAGGGTACCTAAGGGCAAAGTTTTGGCGGTTGATGTACAGCTTGAAATGCTTGAAATGTTAAGTGCCAAAAATAAAGAACTTGGGATTGATAATGTGGAACCAATTTTAGGAGCTGAAAAATCTCCGAAGCTTGCTCCCAATAGTGTGGATTTGGTATTATTCGTTGATGTTTACCACGAGTTGGCATATCCTTATGAGATGATGCAGGAAATTGTATCTTCTTTAAAAGCAGATGGGAAAGTAGTTTTTTTGGAATACAGGGCTGAGGACCCCAACGTGCCGATTAAAAAACTACATAAAATGTCTGCTAAACAGGTAATAAAAGAAATGGAGGCAGTCGGTTTGCAATTTGTAGAAAACAAAGGCCAACTGCCTTGGCAGCATTTCATGATTTTTGGAAAATAAGTGTGTGGTCCTGTCTACATTTTTTGATTCGTTTCTACATCTCTTACACATCTAAATCCTAAATGCTCTTGTCCGCTATCTGTTGAGGTGGCCATTCTGGCGCTTGGCCTGTAGTTTGAGCAATACTGCTCACTACATAAAAATGAGCCTCCTTTAATAACTCTTTTTTCTGCAAAAGGCTCGTTGGGATCATAGCTTGAGGTAGGGCCTGTTGGGCATATGGTAATGTCATTTTGCGCTGCCATTGCATGAGCATTGATGTGATAGAAATCGGAGCTCCATTCCCAAACATTTCCGATCATATCGTAAAGTCCATAATCGTTGGGTGGAAAAGTTTTCACAGGGGCGGCAGCATTAAAGCCATCATCAACAGTATTATTGTATGGGAAATCCCCTTGAAAGAAGTTTGCCAAATACTTATTTTGTGGGGTCAGTTCATCGCCCCAAGCAAAAGGTTGGTTTTTCCCTCCACCTCGAGAAGCAAATTCCCACTCGGCCTCGGTAGGAAGTCTTTTTCCAGCCCATTTGGCATAAGCAGCAGCATCTTCATAGGCGATGTGTACCACAGGGTAGTTGTCCTTATCTTCGATAGAACTGCCAGGGCCTTTGGGGTGTTTCCAGTCAGCACCGTGTACCCAACTCCACCACTGCGAATAATCCTGAAGATTTACAGGATTTGGCGGGGGCGTAAAAACCAAAGAACCAGGCTGCAATACTTCATCTTCAGGTTTAGGTGTGTTTGGGGGTAATTGTTTCTTCATTTCCTCCCAATCTATCGGCCTTTCTGCTACGGTTTTGTAGCCTGTGGCCTCTACAAATTTTCTAAATTGTGCGTTGGTTACTTCATGTTCATCCATCCAAAAAGCGGCAATTTTTACCCTATGAGCGGGCTTTTCTGCTTGCGATGCAGAGGTATGGTCGCTTCCCATGACAAATTCACCACCTCCAATCCAGACCATTCCTTTCGGAGCTTCGCCAATAGGTTCTTCGCTGATGATAATGCTTGCTTGCTTTACAGGTGTTTCTTGTTTTTGGCTACCTTTGTTTTTATCTGTAACCTTGTTCTCAGTTTTTTCGGTGCTATCTTGCTTTTTGCTACAGCTTGCTGCAAAAATTAGCAAACAAGCCAGTACAAGCAAATTGAATATCTTCTTCATATTTGAATTTTGCTAGTCTATTTCAATAACTAATAAGGTAAATGTAATAAAGTAATTTTTTTTAGCCTCATAAAATCAAAATAGGCGCGCTGTTTTTCAACTCAACACTGCTTTTTTTAAGTTGATTTATATTTTTATGAAAATTGAGTTCATTTCATTTTAAAATTACCCTATGAGACCAACTTTTTACAGTTTTTTAGTTCTTTTGATACTTTTTGCTTGCCAAAAAGAAAAGCAAAAGCAAGATTCACCCAAGCCTCCTAATATCATTTATATCCTAGCAGACGATTTGGGTTACGGCGATTTAAGTTGTTATGGGCAAGAATTATTTGAGACGCCCAACTTAGACAAGTTAGCAGCAAGTGGCATGTTGTTTACGCAACACTACTCTGGAAGCACGGTTTGTGCGCCATCACGCTCTTCGTTAATGACAGGACTACACACAGGGCACACATTTGTGAGAGGCAATAAAGAAGTACGGCCAGAAGGTCAGTTCCCCTTGGCAGATTCTATACAGACACTGCCCGAACTTTTAAAAGAAAAAGGCTATGTAACAGGTGCTTTCGGTAAATGGGGGCTGGGGTATCCGGGCTCCGAGGGCGATCCTCTAAACCAAGGGTTTGATGTGTTTTTCGGATACAATTGTCAGCGTTTGGCCCATCATTATTATCCATACTACGTTTGGGACAATGACAAGAAATTTGAGTTAGTGGGTAATGAAGGGAAACAAGAAGAACAATATGCGCCAGAGTTGATTCACGAGCGAACTTTACAATTTTTAGAGACCTATAAAGATTCCAGTTTCTTTTTGTATGTGCCTAATCCTATTCCACATGCAGAATTGAAAGTACCGCAGGAATATGAAGCTAAATTTGAGGGTAGGTTCGAGCCAGAAGAGCCTTACCAAGGAGTGGATGATGGTGAAAGATATAGAGCAGGTCCTTATGGTTCGCAGGAAGAACCTCACCAGGCTTTTGCAGGTATGGTACATTTGCTCGATCAGCAAGTAGGCGAAATTATGCAGAAAGTAGAAGAATTGGGCATAGCTGAAAACACTTTAATCATTTTTACTTCTGACAATGGCCCTCATAAAGAAGGTGGTGCAGATCCTGAATTTTTTGATAGCAATGGACCATTAAAAGGCCATAAAAGAGATCTATACGAGGGGGGGATAAGAGTGCCAATGATAGTAAGTTGGAAAGGCAAGATAAAAGCAGGTTCTACCTCAGACCATATTTCTGCTTTTTGGGATGTAATGCCTACCATAGCTGATATGGCCAATGTAGAGATGCCACAAAATATTGATGGAATTTCGTTTTTGCCTACTTTGCTTGGCAATGCCGATCAGCAGAAAAAGCATAATCATCTCTATTGGGAGTTTCACGAAAGGGGAGGTAGAATCGCTGTGAGAAAAGGTGCGTGGAAAGCAGTAAAATACAATGTTGGCGAAAATCCTGATGCTTTGCCCGAATTGTATAATCTTGCTAACGATATTGGAGAGACCAACAATGTTGCTGAGCAGTATCCTGAAATTACAAAGGAAATGGATTCGCTTATGAGGGTTTCAAGAACACCTTCGCCTGTATTCAAGTTTGCCTCTGAAACTTACCTCGATGCACCATAGCAATAATTGAGTGTGCTACAGACTTTGTAGCACACTCAAATCAAATCTCCTTCTTTAATTCTTTTACTACTTGATTTAGGTCTTGATCAAGTATTTTAAGAATGGATTTCAATTCGTATTTATTTGTTTCTTTGCTTTTTTCTAATATTCTGATGTGCGTCATGCTAGGCTCAATAGAAAATGTATCAATTGAAGATTTTAGCTTGTGCGCCTGTTTCCCCAACTCGTCAAAATTTTCTGCTTCTAGCAAACTATACATTTCTTTTAAGCCCTGATCTACATTTTGGATGAAAATCTTAATCATTTTAGTCTTAAAGTCGGGATTGTTCATTGCCATCATCCCAAGCTTATCTAGACTATAGGCAACGCCTCTACTTTTATGTGTTTCGGTCTCCTCTTCTTTTTCGACTTTTTTGTACTCTATGCTCAAATCTAGTGCTTTACATATGGCTCTATACAGGTTCGCAGTCTCTATTGGTTTTCCCACATAATCGTTCATGCCTGCATTTAAATATTTGTCCTTGTCACCTTTTAGTACATTGGCTGTTAGAGCAATTACAGGTATGTTATTTTTGCTTTCCCTAATTTTTTGCGTAGCTTCAATACCGTTCATTACCGGCATTTGTATATCCATCAATACTATATCAAAATGCTTAGTTTCCAATAAGTTAAGCGCTTCTTTGCCGTTATTGGCTACTTCTACATAACTTTCCCAACTTTCTAACACAGACAATACAAAAAACTGATTCAACTCATTATCCTCTACCAAGAGAATTTTTTTGCCCTGCAGCTTCTTTTTATCGATGTCTATCTGATTTCCTTTTTGTAGCTCTTTAATTCCCCCTTTTTTAAGCTCAATAGTGACTGTAAAAGTAGAGCCTTTATTTTCATTACTGTCTACTTGTATTTCACCATTAAATAACTCAATAAGCTCTTTGGTAATGGCAAGACCAAGACCTGAACCGCCAAATTTTCTGGTAATTGAGCTGTCTTGTTGCATAAAGCCCTCAAATATTTTCTCCCGCATTTCAGGCTTGATGCCTATGCCAGTGTCCTTTACGGTAAAGGCTATTACATTACTTTCTTCTTTAGCCTCTATTAAATCTACTGATAGTTTTACTGTACCTTGTTCTGTAAACTTTATGGCATTACTAAGAAGGTTTAGTAATATTTGATTTAATCTGTAAGGGTCTCCGATAAAGACAGGATGTATTTTATCGTCATAATTGTATTCAAGAATAATACTCTTTTCGGCTGCTCTAAGACCTTGTATTTTAATAACTTGATTAGTAACCTCTGAAAGCAGGAAAGGAATATTTTCAACATTGAGCTTACCTGCTTCAATTTTAGAAAAGTCGAGTATGTCGTTGAGTACAACCAGTAGATTGTCTGCAGATGTTTTTATTGCATTGAGAAAGCTTACTTGCTTCTTATTAAGATTGGTTTCTTTAAGCAAACCAGACATACCAATGATGGCATTCATTGGTGTTCTGATTTCATGACTCATATTGGCTAAAAAGTTTTCTTTAGCTTTGGCAGCTTCAAGCGCTCTTTTTTGAGAAGCAATCAAATCATCATTGAATTTTTTTCTGTCGTACTCAAAAGATACCATATTACTGATGGTTCTGAGCAATTCAAAAATATTGTTCGTCCATTCTCTATTGTCCAAAACACATTCGTCAAAACCGATATGACCTATGAACTGCCCGTTGAGCCATATAGGGTAAATCAAAATAGAAAGAATTTCTTGAGGTTCGAGTATTTCTCTTAAATCTTGTGGTAAGGCACTTATGTTTTGCGAGAAGAATAAGCCGTCTTTTTTTATAATATCGAAAAAAGATTTCACAGCTTCAATGGGGACTTCTTGTAATTCGCCAATCTGAGGATTTATTCCAACATTGCACCACTCAAACGTGTTGGTGGTCACATTTTTATCAAAGTCATTTTCGAAGATATATACCCGACTAAAGTTTAGAAATTCGCCCAACTTGATCAAAGTAGTATCTATTTTTTCATTAAATGAAATATCATGGCGATTTAATTCAAATGATATTTCTGAGAGTACTTTTTGCTGCTTAAAGTTGGTTTCTAAAAAATTCTTTTGCTCACGCAGGCGGTTTTCGGCTAATTTTCGGGTAGTGATATCCTTGTACCGCCATAAATGCCCTTTATAGTTTTTTTCTATATATATAGGGATATAGTCTCGTTCTAGTATCCTGCCGTCTTTCATTTCAATTTCATCACCGAGTCTTGTCTTTTTTTCTTTTAATAATTTTATGACTTTCTCTACAAATTCATCGGGATTTTTAAATAGGTTTTTGAGTTGGTCAAGGGCTTCGGCGCAATCAGCACCTAGTAGGGTTTCTGGTGTAGCAGGAATATTAAATAAATCACAACAAGTTTGATTAATAAGAGAGATTTTCCGCTCTTCGTTTTCTATCATAACACCATCTTGCAAGCTTTCCATTAAAGTATTCATCCTGGAATACAAAGCTGCAAACTCTTGCTCCTGCTTTTTCTTTTGGGTAATGTCAGACTGTAAGGAAATAAATTTGAGGGTTTCTCCCTCATCGTTCAGTATGGGAGTTATATTACAAGAACACCAATACTCTTTTCCGTACTTATCATAGTTAAGAATTTCTATGTTGAATGGTTTTTTAGAGGCTAGGCCTTTTTTAAATTGTTCAACATGCTCTTTGTTGGTGTTTTTGCCTTGCAGAAAATTACCTGGTTTTTTATTGACAACCTCTTCTAGTATATATTTAGTGGTATTTAGAAAACTTTGGTTAACCCATTCAATTTTGCCACTTTTATCTGTAATAATTACCCCATTATCGGTTTTGCTAGCTACAGTAGAAAGCTTTATAAGTTCGCTTTCTATTTTTTTAAGTTGAGTTATGTTTTTGGCATATAAGTTTACATAGTTAGACTCAATAATTGGCACAATACTTATGCTGTAATGCTGCTCTTCAACTTCTATTTCCTGTTCTAAAATAGAGTTTTTTGAAAAAGCTTCCATAAGCTTATTTTTTAGCTCTTTGGATTTTTGGAAATACTCAAAAAGACTTTTTTTTCCTGACTTGTTGCAGTAAAGTATGTTGCCATCTAAATCGAATCTAAAAGTAGGGTTGGGGTCTTCTTCGGGTAAAAGTGCTAGTTCTTTTATCTTTTTTTCTTTCTCATGCAGCTTTTTTTCTATTTCATACCTTTCTGTAATGTCTCTTGTGAAAGCTATTACATAGCCATTGTCTTTATGCTTTATGTATTTTAGACTGGCTTCAATACTTTTTTCTTGTCCTTTTGGCAATTGGAGTTTGCCTCCTACCAACATATTATCTACCTCTTTGAGCTTAAGTAGTTGAGAATACCATCTTTCGGGTTTATTCGCAAAAACTTTCTCTAGATTCCAAACTTTAGTAAGTATGAGCTCTTCCCTTTCCATTTTAAAGCGCTCACAAAAAGTATCATTCACATAAAGTATATCGCCATTTTCATGAATGATATGTATACAATCATTTGAGTGGTTAATGAGTGCATCTAGTGGAAAGGTTTTGTCGATAGGGTTGTGATTGGGGGTCATAATACTTTTAAATAAATTTAGGCGGCGTCTGCTTCTCGATTTATTGGTGTAGGTATCTCTCTTCTTTTGGCTTTTTCCCACACTACTGATTGTTGGTTATTGATCAAACGAAGTAAGCCTTTAAATACAGAAAGGTTCATCATGGTAAAATAAAACGGAACGAATAGGACTTTACTTTTAAAGTTTTTGTCTTTGAGTAAGTAAAATGCAAAAGCAAGTGCGTAGAAACCGACCTGTAATAAGAGCGCATATCTATAAATTGTATGGTTACTCTCAACGGCTAATCCTATATTGCTTAATAAAATAATTGGCAAGGAAAGCGGTGCGAGTGTCCACCGCAAAGCCCTGTGAGAAACAAACTGAAAAGACAATAGGGGGTATTTAATTGGATTCATGATTTTCCTTAATCTCCAAACTGCCTGTAGCCCACCCGCTGCAATTCTTATCTTTCTTTTTTCCTCTTCTTTTACATTGGCACTTGGCAACTCAGAAGCTATGGCTTTGGGTGCATAAGCTATTTTGTAACCTTCTGCAGCTATTTGCATACTCAACACAAAATCTTCAATGAGTGTGTCGCTGCTTATCTCTCTGTAAAGCGTGGTTTTAATGGCAAAAAGCTCTCCTGCTGCGCCCATGGTTGAATACAACTGGGCATCGGCTGATTTTAGCCAAGATTCGTATTTCCAGTAAAAGCCCTCACCTGCACCTGCTGCAGAGTCCTTTTCTGTTGATAGTACTTTTTTCTCACCTGCAACAACGCCTGTGTTTGGGTCTTTAAAAGGGTGTACCAAATTGTGTAAAGCCTCAATGTTTAAAAACGTATTGGCATCTGTAAAAATGGTAATAGGTGTTTGCACCTTTTTCATCACACGATTTACCGCATGTATTTTACCTTTTCTTTCAGGCTTAAAAAATACCTTTACTCCTTCAAAAGCCGCAGCAATGCTGCTGGTATTATCAGTGGATCCATCAGCAACCACCCAAACGTTGAGCTTATTTTTAGGATAATTGGTTTCAAAAGTATTTTCTATTTTTTCTGCAATAAAATCTTGCTCATTGTAAGCTGCTATTATTACGGTAATTTCAGGCAATCCATGTTCTTTGTAAATAGGAGTTTCGTGTTTCCTGTTAAGTAAATTTTTTTTTATGAATAGGAGTGTTTCAACAATGACTCCGTAAAAGATATAGACATAAAAGGTGACAAAAATACCTGTCCAGAAAAGGATTAGAAATATATTTTCCATCATAAATTGTCAGTTTTTATGCAGCTGTCCTATACATTTCTATAGGCAATGCTTGGTTCTTAAAGTGGTTTTTTGCTGCCTTAATGGCTTGGTTAAAGGCTGCGAGGCCTTGTTTGTTTCCTTTTAGCAAGTAGACGAGTCTTTTTTGCGGTACCACAACCCAATTAAAATACATCCAAAAAGTTCTGAATTCTTCTTTAGAAGCAAAGCGATGCATAAAAATTAGCCTATTGCGGGTCATATAAAAAGTTTGTAAGGGACTGTTAGTTTTTACAGCAGCAGAAGCTTTGTGGATGACCCTGCTTTTTCCAATAACCTTAATTTCTAAATCTTGCTTTCTTATTTTCTCACACCAGTCCAACTCTTCGTAGTACAGAAAGTAATCAGTAGGCATAAGCCCTATTTTTTCAATCAGATGAGTAGGTATCATCATGGCGGCTCCATGGGCATAGCCTACTTCTTGGGTAATTTGGTAAATAGGGGCATCTTTTTCGTGATTGCCAATCATGTTATTTCTGCCTGTTTTAAAGTTGATAGGTGTCATACCAGCATATTGCAATAGGCTTGGGTTAGAGTGAAAAGCAATTCTCGGACTGGCAGCCCCTAAGTTCGGGTTATTTTCAAAAGCTTGTACCAAGGGTAAGATGCTACTTTCTTCTATAACAGTATCATTATTTAGAAAATAGAGATATTTTCCTTTAGCACGCTCAATTCCTAAATTATTGGCACCAGCAAAGACTAGGTTCTCAGAACTAAAGATGTAAATCACTCCTGGAAAGGCTTTCTTATAGTTTTCCGCATTATGATAATCTGCAGCATTGTCTACTAAGATCACTTCAATAGCAGGATATTCAGCTTTTTTTAATGAGTGAAGAAAAGCAAGCGTATCTTCTTCATTTTTATAATTTACTGTAATTATGCTTACCAAAGGATGTTTTTTCATGAGTTATGCTGTTTGGTTTAGTGAAAGGTCGAAATCATAGATTTTTCGCTCTTTTTCGGTCAGGATTTTTACGACTTTTGCTGGGTTGCCCACAGCTACTGCGTAATCAGGAACATCTTTGGTAACCACACTTCCTGCGCCAACCACGGCGTTTTTACCTATGGTGACCCCAGCTACTATGGTGCAGTTTGCTCCAATCCAGCAGCCATCTTTTAGCGTAACTTGCTTGGTTGAAACTCCCTGTTCCAATATTGGGCGAGTAGTGTCTTGGTAATTATGGTTTAAACCTGAAATGACGATGTATTGCGCAGTTAGGCAATTTTTGCCTATTTTGATAGGGCCAATCAGTACATTACCAATACCAATTCGGCTACCTTCTCCAATGTGTAAAGCACCTACGCCATTGTTCAAAACTGTAAAATCCTCAACCCTTGCGCCCTTACCGATTTCGCAAGTCTGAAAAGGGAAGAGGTCCCTCCTTACTTTCCTTTTGATTTTGCCTTGGTAGTTATGGATAAAGGGGTTTAAAATGTTTTTTGCCCACCATCTTGGTTGATGCTCGCCGGGAGGTACTATTAACCAATGGAGCGTTTTTTTAATAAAAGGATTTTTATTAAGGGCCGTTTTGAGCTTCAATATATGCATACTTTATTTTTTAATATACGGGTGTTTCAGAAATTTTCTGATGTTCTTGCAATATGATCTCTTCAATGCGAGAGGTTCTTTCGTCCCAGTCGTTGATCAGTGCCAGCCTTTTTTTCTCTTCAATGTCTTCCTGCGTGTGTTTATGTAATGCTTGATTTACTTGACGTTCGAAAGAGGGGAGGTCATCATAGAAATGTACTTGGCTTTCAAGTTCATCTAAATTGGCAAATCGGGTTGATAACACAGGTTTACCACAAGCAAAATATTCATTGATTTTTAAGGGATAAATGCAACGTGTAAGCTCATTACACTCAAATGGTAAAATACAAGCATTTGCATGGTAGATATAGGCAGGTATCTGTTCATAGGTCTTTTTTCCCAGAAAATGTATATTGGGCATATTCAATAAAGAGCTTCCCTTAAATTCTCTTTCATCTTTAGGGCCTACCATGACCCAGTTCCACTGAGGAAATGCTTTGGCAGCGATTTCTATAAAATCATAATCTATTCTTAAGCCGATATTGCCAACATAAAGTAATTTTATACCATCTATTTTTGCTAAGTCTTCAGGGCAAGATTCTTTGCTTCTGCTTTCAAAATGAGAGAAATCTACGCCGTTTTCTACTGCAAAAGTTTCTAAGTTGCAGGTGTGGTACTTGACCGCTAGTTCTTTTGAAGTAGTAATCACCGCTTTGGCTTCTTTCACTGCTTTGGCCTCAGCTTTTATGCCATGCTTGGCTATGTACCTCTCTCCAGCTATATTATCTACACAGTGGTAGAATTTGTCAAGTACTTTTTTATCAGTATAGATTTGAAAACGGGTAGGATCAAAAGAATTGACATAAGTGAATTCTTGTACTTCAAAGTTATCCAGCACCTTATTAATAGTTTTCCAAATAGACTTATTGGAATAATTAAGTAGCTTTTGGTAAACCTTACTTTCGGGAAGAAAATTGACAGGGATTTGTGGCTTTGGCACTATGTAAATAAAATTATCGAGCTCTTTATACGGTCTATGGTAACTTTCTCCCAACCAAAATTTCAATCTCCTTTTTATACTTTCGTTTTTTATGTTAGCAACATCTCGCCAAGTGTAAGGGCGTTCTACATAGAATACAAGATTTTTCTTTGCCAGCCTTTTTGCAACATTTATTGCAGTAGAGGCATAAGGATGATCCCAACGAGGCATTGCTTGAAAAACCACTGTATTCATATGTTTTATTAAATTTTATCTTTTGTAGATTAGATTGCCTTTTCTGTATTTTTGCTTGTTTTCGTACCAGTCTCCGAACATACTTCCACCAGTTTCTGCCAAGTACTAAAGTTGCTATGGGCTTTATTGATTTTAATGTCCTCTTTTGGATGATTTATTTTTTATACATTTTCTTTTTGAAATAAAGCAGGCACTGTTTTGACCAATAGTTTGAGGTCATATCTCAAACCTCTCTTAAGTGCATATTCATTATCTAGGTCAATCCTTTCTTCTTCAGACATGTCGGCCTTGCCTCTCTTCGAAACCTGCCAAAGCCCAGTAATTCCCGCAGGTGCTTTAAATCTTAATATAGCTTGGTCATTAGTCAATTTTTCAGCTTCATATAATGGAAGTGGCCTATTGCCAACCAATGACATATCTCCTTTAACTACATTCCATAATTGGGGTAATTCATCAATGCTACTTCTTCTAAGAAAGGCACCTAACTTTGTGATTCTTGGATCATTTTGGAATTTGACAAAAGAAATATTCTTTACGGCCCTTTTGCTTGCTACGTAATGCTCGCAAACAGGTCTGCCATCCATGATCATCAATATTTTATTTGAGCGTTTACAAGATTCACATACTTCTTTAACCTCATTGGTATTTTCTTTCAAGTACTGATTGTTTTCCTTGAGTTGGTCCACCAAGCTATCGGCATTGGTACGCATCGATCTAAATTTGTAGAAATCAAATATTTTGTAGTCTTTGCCCACCCTTTTAGAGGAATAGAAGACAGGTCCCCTAGAATCCAACTTTATCAACACGGCGACTAAAGCGAGTATCGGACTTAATACAAGTAATGCACTACCAGCTATGAGAATATCTATTGTTCTTTTGAGTATATCCCCGATACTTTTGTATCCTTTTCCAAGTACCGGGGATCCATCTTTTTTTCGAGAAAGCCTACTAATTTTTCAATCTTGATTTCTAGCTCTTCGGGATTGAACGGCTTATTGATGTAATCTTCAGCACCAAGTTTTAGCAAACTTATTCTTGTGTTGCTTTTATCGTCTCCAGATAAAACGATTACAGGAATATGTGCAAAAGCTTTACTCTGTTTGAACTCTTGCAAAAATGATTGGCCATTTTGTCCGGGCAGTCCCAAGTCAAGCACTAGCAAGTCTGGTGTATAACCTTTTCCAAAGAGTTTCCAGGCATCTTCTGCGGAGCCTTCGGTTTTTATATCGTACTTTTCTTCAAAGTATCCTTCAAAGAAAACTTTCATAAATTGGTCATCATCAATATAAAGTATCTTTAATCCCATAGTACAAATTATAATGGTTAGATATGTTTATAATACAATTTCCAAAATTTGCGCCATGTAGATATGTAAGTGTAAATGATTGAAAATCAAGAAGGTAAGTTTTTTCTAGTTTATTCAATTATTCTAGTAATTGAAATTTTTCTAAAAAGTAGAAAATAATTGGCTGGTAGCATATGTATGTTGTTATAGGAGTCGTTTAAGCTTGCAATAGGTTAGATCGAGAAAAATTTAAGTCATTTATTGTTCTCGATTGATTTTTTGGAATTAAAAAACGTGTCAGATTTAATGAAAATATTTGTAGTTGAAGATGATTCTTTTTTTGGAGAAGCCCTCAAGTATCAACTTGCGCTTAATCCAGATTATGAAGTGGTTATGTTTACCAATGGAAAAGACTGCCTTTCAAACCTATATACCCAGCCAGATGCCATATCACTAGATTATTCATTACCAGATCTAAACGGCAAAGAAGTACTCAAAAGAATTAAGAAAAGCCATCCTGAAATACCAGTTATAATTCTTTCTGGGCAAGAAGATATGGAAACTGCGCTAGACTTATTGAGAGAAGGAGCCGAGGACTATCTGATCAAAAATGTTGATGCTATTCACCGTTTGCGTAATGTTTTAAAACATATCTCAGAAAAAGCGGCTTTGAAAAAAGAGGTAGAAACTCTAAAAGATGAAATAGGGAAAAAGTATAGTTTTAGTAACATTATAGGCAATAGTCAGGCTATTCAAGAAGTGTTCAAACAGATGGATAAGGCTGCACAATCCAATATTACAGTTAGCATTACAGGAGAAACCGGTACAGGAAAAGAATTGGCGGCAAAGTCTATTCATTACCAATCTAATAGGACAAGGAATTCTTTTGTCGCAGTAAATGTAGCGGCTATCCCATCAGATTTGATTGAGAGTGAGCTATTCGGACATGAAAAGGGGGCCTTTACTGGAGCTGTAGACAAAAGAGTGGGTAAGTTCGAACTGGCTAATAAAGGAACACTTTTTTTAGACGAAATTGGAGAAATGGATTTGGGCATGCAGAGCAAGTTGCTCCGCGTATTGCAAGAACGAGAATTGGTAAGAATTGGCGGTAATCAGGTAATAAAAGTTGACTTTAGGCTGATCATTGCTACTCATAGAAATTTATTGGAAGAAGTAGAAGCTGGAAAATTTAGGGAAGATTTATTCTACAGACTGCTCGGGCTTCAAATAGAGTTGCCCCCGTTGCGAGAGCGTTCTGAGGACATACCAATTCTGGCTAATTTCTTTCTAAGGAACTTTGCTAAGCAAAATAAGATTGCAAAAAAACAGCTAAGTTCTGAGGCTAAGGAAAAACTTATAGACTATGGTTTTCCTGGTAATGTTAGAGAACTTAGGGCTGTGGTAGAATTGGCGGCAGTTATGTCAGAAGGGCGTAAAATAGAAGCTTCTGATATTACTTTTCAGCAAGGAAATGTACTTGGCAAAATGCTTCAAGGAAGCGAAGATACTTTGAAGGGATATACCAGAAAAATTGTAAAGCACTTTATGCAAAAGTACAATAACAATTTTGACGTAGTTGCTTCTAAACTTGATATAGGTAAATCTACTATCTATAAGATGAAGAAAGATGGAGAAATTTAACTAAGCCGCATCTTTTTTATTTGAAGCAATTCTCTCTGTAGATATAAACTTGCCTTGCTGTTTTTTTGAGCTCCCCTTTAGCGCACTCTTTAGATTGTCAAATGCCATTCTAGGTAAGGTAAATGCTATTTTAAAAGCTTCTTGCCAAATCTTTTCTTTTACTAGAAATACCAGAATTCCGGTAAAGGTTAAAATAGTGCTCAGAGCGAAAATATAGTTTATGTTGAAGGTGATTTCTAAACTTGCTAAAATTGGCAATATTACCATTTGTATGCTCCTTGGCGGTCTATATAGTGTAATGGCATAATCTAAAGTGGCCGGTTTACCTTTTAGTAGTAGCGCTTTCCCCCAGTAAAATGCATTAAAATATTGGTTTCCAAACCACCTTATACGCTGCTTTTTGATTACTTCATTATTGTCTGTTTTTTCTTCTAAAACCTGAGCATCGGGCACATAAGAGATTTTTTTGTTAGCCAGTAAGAGCTGTATCAGCAGATTCTTATCCATGCCAGGTGCTCTAGCATCCAAGTTACGCGTCGCGATATTGAACGCTTCAATTTTAAAAAGTAAGGCACTACCACTTAGCTCAGGAGGTAGGCCTTGCACTTGTTTCGCTTCTCTTAAAAGTGCATCATTTAGTTTTTCTGATATGCCATCGTAAACAGCTGACTTTGTTTCTGAATTTATTGCGGTCCTTTTACCTTGCCAAATATCTGCGGTTTTATTACCATAAAGCTTGATGTTTTGAATAAAATCCGGATTGGCAATATTGTCTTTATCCAATAATAAGATGTGGCTTGCATCTCTTTTTGTAGCCTCTTTAGCGCAAAACCTTAAAGCTTCATGGTAGGGATTTCCCTTCGCATCCTTAAAAGATTTTTCAATAATGGTCATATCGAACTTATCAAGTAAATATTTTATACCATAGATGTCATTTTGTAGCAAAACGAGGATTTCAACCTCTCGGCCATCGCAGTTGATGTTTTTTGCTGCTTTAACCGCTTCAATTAACTGACTATTAGGTTGATAAGCTGGGAACAATATAAGCAGTTTTTCCATTTTCCACTCCTTTACCACAGCCGTTGGATTTGGTCTAGTTGAAAAAAGTGCACTAAGCACAGAGAGGTAAAACAAATAAAAACTGTAAAAAAGTAGGTAAGCACCTACCAAATAATACATCGAGATCAAGGCTAATTGAATGTAGTACATGTTATTGCTCTTTTTCTATGAATACATTTGCGATCAAAGATTTTTTAGAATCGTTGATTTCTTCAAATAATGACATTTCTTTATCGCCAATAGCTTGGCCACCTTGCCTTACGGTAATAACTGCATGAGCCAACGCAAGCCACTCTTCCCAATCGGCATTTAATAAGGCAGGTTTTGCAGAGATAACAAGGCAATGATACTGACCTAGTTTCTTCTGAAAGAACTTCTTCCATAAATCAGGCTCATAAGCCTCAAAAGGAGAGTTTTCATTATACCAATGCATTATTAAATGCTCTTGCTCATTGTTTGTTTGAGCATCCTCTTCAAGGTTGAGATCCGCTTTATTACATTTCTCATACTCTTCTTCACTACCCGAAGCATTGATGTACATTACTTTACCAGGGAACTGGCTTAGGCTTTCTACCATCTGTTTATTAAAGCTGCTTTCCTTGTCTTTTTCTGAAAGTCCGATAATGACAATCACCCGCAGTTCTACAGGCAGGTCGACTATCTTTTTTCTCAAGCGCTTAATTTCTTGAGGTAGTTCCTTATCAGTATGTAAAACGATTGATGGATGTAATTTGGTAACATCCTCATAATGATTGGCCATGTATACTTTTTTATCAAGCAGTACAAAAGTGACAATACCCGCAGCAATAAGCACAAATGAGGCAACGAAAGCCCCCACGATCATAAATGCCCTTTTAGAACTCTCAGGCTCTCTTGGTAATATGGGAGGGGCAAAAGTACTTATTTGTACGTCGCCAGAGCCTTGCTCGATAGTCCTGACTAAGTTTAACTTGCTCAACAAAATTAAATAGGATTCTTGTGCGGTATGTATCTCAGACATGAGTGTGCCAATACTCGACTCTAGTGGGGCAAATTTGGCGGCATAGGTATTTAATCTTTTTAGTTCGTTTTCCACAGCGGGAATCATAATGCTCTCCATCTCTTTATCTATCTCATAGCCAATAAAGCGCATCATTAATTCTTGTCTTGCTTGCGAAGGATCATACGGCACTTTTTGCACCATTTCTGAAATACTGCTTATAATCTCATTTTTTACTAAAGAGGCCTTTGCCTCCAACTCTTGCTTTTCAGTTGCTTTTCCCTCAAAAAATAGCAATTGGTTATTGAGGTTTTTTAGTGAATCTTTAAGAGATGCTATTTTTTTGTTGGCATCGTCGTTAAAATTGAGGTCTGAGGCATATTTTAGTTTCTGCTTAGAAGCTTCTGCTGCTTTGGTATGGGCTGCCAAAGTTTCTCGCAAGTGAGCCAGTTTTACCTCCATATTAACTATTTGGTTAACTATGGCTTTGGTGTGTTCAGGTAGATTTATAATATTATTTTCAATTTTAAAACCTTCAAGCTTTCTAATTTTTGTGTCTAAATCTGCTTTCGCTTTTTCTACTAATCCTTCCAGTCTTTCCCGATTGTTCTCGATTTTCTTTTTTGACACCCGTTGGTATTGTTCTGTAATGATTTCGAGATAGAGCTTGGCAATAAAAGCAGATTTATAAGGGTTTTCGCTTTCTATTACGATATCTACATAATTGCTTTTGCCCACTCTGTACGCCTTTAACTGCCCTTTCATTTCTTTAATGCTAAACCTGTTATTTTCGAGAAGTACTGTAATGGCAATATCAAATGTATCTCTCAGATTTAGTAAGCTGTAATTTTTTCTAAGCTCTGAAATCCGTTCGTAAATTTTTGTGGTATCTTCTACTAGGGTAGGGTCTTTCTCAAAGGTAAATTTATCATATTTGCCTTCCAGATGTTTCTTTAGAGCTTCTAGCCTGACCATTTCCATGGTCTTTAAAGAGTTGA
Source organism: uncultured Thalassovita sp. (assembly GCA_937129345.1). Taxonomy (GTDB): domain Bacteria; phylum Bacteroidota; class Bacteroidia; order Cytophagales; family Flammeovirgaceae; genus Chondrinema. The sequence continues at coordinate 34,610 of CAKZMZ010000489.1, forward strand.
TTACTTCTATAAGATCATAAAAGAACATACTGGTTTCGTACTGCTTAAATTCTGTACCAGTCAAAGAAACCTCTCCTGAGGTAGGTAGGCTTACTTGCAGTGTCGCTTTTGATATGTATTTTCTTTCTTGATCTTTGGTAAGAAAAAATACTAGCGCAGCCGAGGCCAAAGGTATGGCTACGACCCAGATTTTAAATTTCCAGAATTTTCTGATTATGACCAGTATCTTATCTATCAGCATAATGCTCTTTCTTTCTCTACTTGGTTATAATGCTTAATTCTGCTTTAAATTTTTCTATATTGAGCTCGTGTTTGATAATGGTTTCTTTTGTGAGTTGCAGGGCGTTTTGCACTTTTAAAAAATCCTCTAGCTTGGCCTCGTTTCGCTCAAACTTTTCTCTTATCAGCTCGAAAGACTGTTCTTGTGATACCAAAAGGTTTTTAGCAAGGGCAGCTTGTCTTTTGGCTTGAACATATTCATAATATTTAAGCGTAACCCATTGCTCGATGTCATTCATGGTACCAAGCTTGTTCTCTTCGGTCCTTTTTACTTCTTCGCGAGCAATTTTTATTCTTTGCGGGGTAGTAGCTAGTTTATGCAGGCTCAACCTCAAACTACCGCCTACTTGTGGTAATACATTGCCAGAATATATGGTCTGCTCATTGTCTTGTCCTACTTGCTGCTCTAGTGAAAAGAATTGGAGTCCTACATCGATTCCCGAAATCCAGCTTAGTTTTTCTATGTAAAGTTGCTGTTCCTGCTGTTTTATTTTTTCGTTAATGTTCTTAATTACATGTGAGTTGGTTAAAGCTAGGTCAATCAATGAATCTAACTCAGCTTTTTCTGAAACCAAAAGTTGTCCTTTTGATACGCCCAAGCCCACACATACTATAAAAGAAAGAGTGAGTATTGATTTCATGTAATTATTCTTTGGTTATATAAAGTTACGCAGCTAGTTTGCTCGTATTATTTTTTGTTTGCTGTTGATAAATTTCTTTGTAATGCTTATTGGCTTTTGCGAACCTCGGATATTTTAAAATCAAGTCTACCCACCAAGAAAGGCTTATCAATAATCCTTTCAGTAATAAGACGGGCCTGTTGATGTATTTGAATCTTGATTTGAACAAAAGCATTTGATGTTTTATGAAAACCTCTTTATAAATGGTTTTCCAAGGGGAGTCATTGCGCCATAATTTGTATAGAGTTGGATCCTTGTGGAATAGCATGAACTCACTTTCTAGGATTTTCATGCGAGAAAGAGATTTCTTTAACGTGGTCAATCTAGGTGGATGATGGATGATCATTTCTGGTACAAAAGTGATTTCTCCTTCTTTGCGCATTCTCCAAGCTAGGTCAGCATCTTCATTATGGGCAAAAGGAAAACCTTCGTCAAAAATGCCTATTTTGAGCAGGCTTTCTCTAAGAAACGCGGCATTGCAAGTCGGTACTGCCGGATGCCCATGCAGGTTTTCTATTTGATGTGTTAAAGGATGCACTTTAGAAGGGTCTGTAGTTGTTTTTCCTTGGAGTCCTACCAAATTGCCTTTATTGAGATTTTGATAAATCACTTCTAGCCAATCACCACTGGCAATGCAATCATCATCTGTAAAAGCGATGATTTTACCTTTTGCATGCTTAACGCCAGCGTTTCTTGCTTTAGCAGGGTTGCCTTTGGGCAATTTCAACCACGTTAAGTTTTTAATTTTAGATTTAAACCCTTCGAGTATTTCAAAGGTATTGTCAGTACAGCCGTCGCAAGCTATAATAACTTCAAACCTAGAAGGAGCATAGGTTTGCTTCTCAAAACTCTTGAGCAGTTCTTGAAGTAAATCGCTTCTGTTATGAGTAGCTGCTACTATTGAAATATCTATTGTTTCTCGCATCTTTAATACCTTATTTAGCTTTTAAAAAAGCGGCTTTCAATTCTTGAGAACTTTGTAAGCCGACTTTTAATATATTTCCCCAAGAAATGTTTAAATGTGTTTTTAATAGTTTATCGGTATAGATAAAACCCCAAATCTCTACGAGAATTATGCTGTAGACCCCGCCCCAAATTCCGAAAAAGTGCAATCCGATTACAGTTAAGGTAATTTTAATGGCACTGCTGATCAGTACTACTTTGGCAGTCAACATGGGCTTGTTAAGTGCATGGCAAATCGTTCCATAGATACCTCCCAAAGGTGCAGCAAAGGCGTTTACACAAAGTAAAAGACTTATCAAAGGCAAGGCTTCTACAAAGTTTTCGCCGTGTAGATAAGGGAACCAATAAGGAGCTGTAATCGCAAAGAACACAAGTGCAGTTCCAAATAAAGCCCAAATGCCCATGAGCGTTTGGCCTAAGAGTTTCTTCATGGCTTCTGTGTCTTCATTGCCCAATTGATGTGCTTTGGCATTGACTAAAGCTTGTATGCTACCGTTTGGTAGCAACAGCAACTGAGCATACCTTGCAGCCAAGCCAAGCCAAGCTACTTCAGAAAAGGTAAGCAATAGGCCTCCAATTAATACCTCTGCGCGAGAGGCAAGACTTCCTGTTGTTTCTCGGAGCAGTCCAAATCCAGCATAGGGTTTTATCAATTGTATGTGAGTCTGATTTATGCTAGCTTTCAGTATCAAATTAAAAGCTCTATAGTTTATGAATGGGAGCAAGGCCAAAAATCTAATTCCCCCTAGGGCTAGTGTGAGGGTTCTTAAATCGATTTGCTGCAAATAACCATAAAGCAAAGTGCCACCCAGCAAGAAAACCACTGTACCTTGTGTATTTACTAGGTTTTTAGTTTTTAGTGTACCTTGCCACAAAAACATTTGCCACCTAAACAGGGATGTAGTAATTGAATAAAATACGTAAACAAGAAACCACTGCTTGTAATCTGCACCCATAAATGGACTGATCAATAGCAAAATCATAAAGACCGAAAGCTCAATGGCAACTGTAATTAGTAGGTTTAATTTCCTATGGCTCAGCTGATTTTTGATAAAGCCATTACAGGCGTATTTTACCAAAGCGGTTTGGGTGATTCCTTCTCTTATTTTAGCTTGAACTGCCACCATAGCCATAACCCACATCCATTTACCAGCTTCATTTGTGCTGTATTGCAAAGTAGCATAGCTTGTTAGGCCAAAACCCACGGCAAATTCCAATATGTTCACTACAAGCGTATGTGATATTTTTTTTGCTGAAATCATAAAATGCTACTTTTATAAAAGTGCCGAGTTATCAGAGTCAAATATTGTTCAAAATATCAAGTAGCTGAAAATCAAGTTTTTATGTGGGGTAAAATTCTATAAAATAGAGATTTTCTATTTTATAGAATAAAATTTTTACCGACTAGCGGGAATTCCTAGACCGATTTTTTCGTCGATTCTACTGCTCTTAGAACCTTTAAATTTATTGGTGATAAAAGAAGTGCTCACCTCAAACAAGGCTTTGCTAAAAGCCAAGGCTTCTTGTAAAATGCCTTTTTCTGGGAAAGTCTGTAAAATCATCTCGGGCATCCACCTGCCGTCTTTTGTCATTGGTAAGCTTTCTAGAGCAGGATTTACCTCGAAATCTATACTGTCTTGCCACTCATACCTTAGTGTGAGAAGGTTGCCGTGGGTTTTCATGAGTGTTTTATAGGCCAAAGAGTTTTTGGGGAGATGGTATAAAAAAACATCGCCCGCATCCATAGTGGGTTTATTCATGCCAATTTTGGCTTTTTCGCATACCACTATTTTTTCATCTTGTTCTATAGAAACCCAAGTATGCGAAGCTTTAGGTGCTAAATATTCGCCCATAAGCGAGGGAACTTCCAAATAGCCTCTTTTAGCAACGCGGGTCATTTCGGTAAGAAAGGCGGCAGGATCTTCTACATGCTCAAGCACATGGCAGCAAATAACATAATCAAACGCTTTATCCTTAAAGGGTAAATTGGCTCCGTCTGCCTCAATAAATTCTTGATGCGACAAAACATGCAGATTTCCACTACGGTGGCCGTCTTCATTTACATATTTATCTACCACTACATTGGCTCTTGGGTGTGGGTTATGTCCTCCGCCAATCTCTAAAACCCTTTCGCCTTTTTTGATAGATAATTTGAATCTGGATGTTGGATTAGATATTTTCATAGTATGGTTGATTAAAGTGAATTCTATTGGTTTTTAAGCTCTGTAAATTTCAAGCATCTGACTTGCTGTTTTTTGCCATGAAAAGCTCTTTGCATTTTCTATGGCCTCTTTTTCTAGTCGGGTTTTTAACGTATTATCTTGGGCTATTTTTATTACAGCATCTGCTAAAGCAGCAGGTTCAGGTGCTGAAAGTAAGGCACCTTTGGGCAAAATTTCAGCTAAAGAACCTGTGTCAGATGAGACTACTGCTGTTCCACAGGCCATGGCTTCCAAGGGGGGGAAACCAAAACCTTCATACAGACTAGGATAAAGAAAAACATCTGCTTCGCTCAAAAAGGTTTGTAACTGACTGTCTGGAATAAAGCCTTTAAAATGGATGTTTGCTTCTAAGCCATATTTTTTGGTAAGTTCAGGAAGTACGGTGTGATGTGCCACACCGCTACCAATTTCCATATCAAACTCAAAACCTCTTTGTTTTAACTCTCTTGCAGTTTCTATCAGCGCTACGGCATTTTTATGTACAGCGCCAAGCCCGCCTATATACCTGATATTAAATCTTTTATGTATTTTTTTCTCTTCTGAAGGAAAAAGCATTTCGTGGTCGATACCATTGTAAACTACTTCTATTTTATTTTCATTGATGTTAGCTTTTTCTATCAAATCTTTTTTAGAAGTATGCGAAACCGTAACAATTACATCAGCTTCTTTTGCTGATTTTTTTAAATGGTAATTAAAAGCACTGGTTTCCCACCAATGATCATGTGGATAGAGCAAAGGAATGGTATCATGAATAGTGACAACTTTTTTCTTCTTTTTACCTTTACCAGACCAAATCAGTGCTGAAAAAGCATCTATGTTGTCGGCATGCCAAACCGTACTATCGGTATGCTGAATCGCATTTTTAAGATAGTAAGGTGCAACCAAGTGTTTGAGGTTTTTAAATGAGCGATGTTTATAGGCATGGATAAAAGGGGCATTCCCTTCGTTTTTTCTATACAATTTAAGTTGATTGTGCTTTTGATGCACGGTAGCAGCCAGTTGTTCGGTATACCTACCAATACCACAATTGCTAGTTAAACACGATATAATTGTAATGTCCATATTGATTTTAAGCGATGAGTTGATAAACCTCTTCTGTCTGTTTTGCCGTACTTCGCCAGTTATAACGGGTAACCCAGTTTTGTCCTTTATTTTTTAAATTTTCTAGCCGATTATTGTCATTTATTAACGCTTCTATTTTGGATTTTAGGTCGTCTAAATCATAATCGAATAATTCGGCACCTCCACCAGATACTTCCAAAAGGGACCCTCCCTTGGCACTCAGCACGGGTACGCCACAAGCCATGGCCTCTAGTGGGGCAAAGCCAAATCCTTCGTATTCCGAAGGAAATACCATTAAATTGCCTTGTTTGTAAAAATTAGGCATATCTTCGTCGAGCAAGTAGCCTGTAAAATGTATGTTATTGATTTTAAGTGATTTTGCATAGGCTGGATAAGGCGTACGCTCTGGAAAAGCTCCGGCAATTTTTAATTGCAAGAAAGGATACTTTTGTTCTAGTACTGCATACGCTTCTAACAGCAGCTTGAGGTTTTTCCTCGGTCCCAAACCTCCTGCGTAAACAATGGTAAATCTATCTTGATCAGGCTTTACATCTTCAGTATTGGTATTGAATCTTTGGAAATCTACGCCGTTATGAATGGCAAAAACCTGGGTTTCAGGAATTTTTCCATATTCAATGGCATCTTTTCTCGCATTTTCTGATACAGTGATAATGGGTACGCCTAATTTTATAAATCTTTTAATGGTCCAAGCATAGTAATCGTTGTAGTATCCTGCCTTTTCCTTTACATGAAGTAATGATACATCGTGCATGGTTACTACAAATTTTTTCTTTACGTAAGAAACTGCCAAACCCGATAAAAACCAATGGGCATGAAATACCGCCTTTTTGCTTGTAAAAAGTAGTTTTCTACTCAAAAAAGCAGGTAAAATGTAGGGATGTAAACTGCCCAAAGAACGATAAGATATGGGCGTAACCCAATCTTGCCGATCTATCATATTATCGTGATAACCTTTTTTAGAAGGCTTATATAGGTGCACTTGCTTGCCTTCTTGCTGCAAATGTGTACTCAAGTGATAGCCATACTGGCCAATACCTGACAGAAAATGCTGACAACTCACCATGTTGATTTCCTTATTTTTCATGAGCAGTTTTATTTTTTGTACTTTGGTTATAACTCGGTTTTACCAATCTTATTAGCATGGCTATCCAAATCCAGAAAAGCATATTTGATGGTAGTTTGCCTATAATATCTTGTGCAGTTTCCACTACCGTAAGCGGTACAATGGCAGCAATAATGGCTATGCTCATCAATTTTCTTTCTGCGTATTCTTCCGGGGCATGTTGGCATCTTTTCTTAAGTGCATAAAAACCTATAATGCTGTGCCATAAAATAACGCCCCAAAGAAGCAGATAGAGTAAAAAGCCGATCCAGCCCATTTCTACGGCAACCCTTACATAGCCTGAGTCTGGTGGAAAATTGGCCAAGAAGGTGCCCGGCGAAAAACGTTGCCCCCAAACTCCTGTTGACCCAAGGCCTCCACCCATGGGGTGGGCCATTATCCAAGGGGTAATCATGGCTCGGTTTTCTTCTCTTACGTTAAATGATTCGTCTTCGCTTCCTTTAAAGGTAGATTGTATCCTCTGTACATGGTAATTATCTGATGGTGTGATAAGTACAATAACGAGCCCTACACCAGCAATGGCGCTCGCTATATATAGTTTGAAATTTTGGGCTAAACCTACTACCACCATTAAGCTTATGGGCAATACTGCAAAGCCAGAACGCGCACCTGAAAATACCAAGGCAGCAATGGTAAGCATGGAGGTAATCAATAAAATAAATTTCTTCCCTGTATTGAATT
>CAKZMZ010000490.1 GCA_937129345.1 uncultured Thalassovita sp.
GTAGGCATTCGTTTTGCCATTTTCCTAACTGCAGTGGTAATATCTTCGGTGTTTTTAGAGAGCATTTCACGGGTTAAGTCAAACATACCGAGCAATTGATCAACATCAATCCAAGTGGTCATGGTATTGTAATAGCTTAGGGCCAATTCGTCTTCTTCCCTAGGGAGTGCCATACCCTCGATCAGCTTCAGCTTGTTGTTTACCCGTGCTAAACCACCACCTCTGTCATCCAGTCGGCGATTGATTACTTCAAAGGTAAATGGTGCGCCTACGTCCAAATGGTAACCCAGTAATGTTGGGTCAATCATTGCTCCCATGGTATCGATATTGTGGAGCATCAGGGTCTTTATTGTAGGGTTATCTTTAATTACTTGAAGTAATGTACCATTCCGCAATAGATTTGAAATCTCATACCAATGGCCCAAAGGACTTAGCCGCTGATTGGCAATATTATCTACATAATCATTTCCTTCGCCCTTACTTCTTGCCCAGCCCATGAGTGCCGTACGTACTGCATCGCGTACTTTTTCTTTTTGCTCATCGAGTTGTTCTTCTTTGGTTTCTTGCCATAAAAATTGGAGGTCTCGCACCATTGGTATAAAACGCTGCCCGATAGATTTCCCTTCTGAAACATAAACAAGACCATTATATCCATAATTATTATTCAACTTTAGTTGCTCTTTAATGGCTGCCTCAGTTAAATAACTGGTGGTGAGTACATGCGGTAATGCTGTGTTGTATTGCTTTGCAAGCTTATTAGTTTTGGCAAGGTGTATTTCTATAAAATTTCGGTGTATACCTTCTATCTCAATAAATGGGTTAATCCCTTTGATTACACCAGCCCCGTCTGTCCAACGGCTGCCAACTCCGGCTGCTAAGCTGATTACACCTACTTCTGCATTTTTAATGGCTTCTTCCCCTTTGCTTTTATATGCGGATAACTCAGCGTAATGCTTAATATCGCTTTCTTTTACATCTTCTATTACTGTGTCGGGTGAGAGACGATTGTTGGAGATACTTATCTTTCCTTTTTTTAGTGCGCTACGTAATTCTTCGTGCTGTTGTGCATCAAAGCCCGTTTGCTTTTTGATAGCTGCTGTCTTTTCATCTTCTATGTTGCTTTTACTAGAGGCTACAGGGTCGCTTACTTTAAAGAGGCTTCCAGTCAATTTTTTCAGCAATACATCGCTGTTTTCGGTCTGCGATATGTAAAAATCAAATTCTGCCTTGCGCAAATAAGATAAGCTATCAGGGTTGTTCTTTGCCAATTCTGGTACTTGTAATTCATAGTATTTATCGGGCATTTGTGCCTTTTCTCCTTTTAAAATTATTGCCGAAGTACCTTTGTTGTTGATGTGAATATTATACACCACCGGATCCATGGCAAAGGGTAATGAGGTTTCAAATTCTTTTTTGGTCTCAAGCAGTAGTTCTAATAATTGTTCTTTTAGTTCAGCATACCGCTTTGGATTTACATACATGCCCATACCACCGCCTGACATGCCGCCTAGCATTTGGAATCCATAAAAATCCTCTCCAAAGCGTTCTTTTGCCTTTTGGATGATAGTTTCTACATACTTACTCGATATCCAAGGAATGATTTCCTTTAAAGGGCCTGTCCAGTTTTCATGGGTGAGCGATGCCAGTTTTTTTACATCGCCTTCTTTAAGGGCATCTATTACCTTGTTAAAAATGTCATTGGTTTTATCTCGGGCAATAGATTCTTTTTCTAAGCGCAACAGATAACGCTCTGTTACCATCTCTAAGATAGGTCCAACGTTTTGGGCCATTCCACCATGAAAGGTAATGAGTGAGCCTATAATGATTTCATCAATATTCTCTGGTAGTTCTTCGGTTAGTACCTTGTGTTTTGGCAATAGGCAACCACGGCTTATGCCGTATTCAGGATCACCTTCTTCAGCAAAATCTCCACGAATGGTTTTTATACCGGGCCATACACCACCAGAGTCTTGCCAACCACCGCCTGAACCACCCAACCATTCTCCCAAAATAGCACGCGAAGCCACTAACCTGCGTTCGTCCTCATTAAGCGTTCCATCTAAGGTTTCAGTTTGCTGGGTAGCCCGCATAATGCAACTGATGATGCAGCCCAATAAGTTGGTAGAAACGGCAAAACGTGAACCCTTAGGAATATCGTTTACTTTCGTAACCAGCTCAAAACCCATTCCTTGCCCGACAATAACAGTGAGTATATCACTTAACTTTTGGTTCGTTCCTTCGAAAGAAGGCGGGATAATGCCGGAGGCGATTACTCCTGCCTTTAAAAGACTGAGATAGTCATTGCCAAAATTGAATAGGTCAGACAAAGAATCGATGTCTTTGGTAACTCCTAGATCAATACTGGTAAGTCTGATAAGTGGTTCTGTAATAACTCTAAAGTACGACTCTAAAGGGGACTTTATTTCCTTGTCGCGTTTATAAACGCCTAGATCTACCGAGATGTTGATTACATTGGCTCCTTCGGGATAGTCCATCCCCAAAAAGAAGATATCTGACCAACCGCTGTGCGTAAGGTCCATCCTCACCGAGGTTGATTCGCAAAGTATCGGAAACAAAATAGTGTTGCCCGACTTCTGCCTTAATTTCTTATGGATTTTGATAGAGTGGTTTTGCGCATGCCCATGCCGAAACATCCAGCGGTTGCCTGTACTTGAGCGCACACTACTCTTTACCTGATTGGCTAAGATTTTAAACGATAACTTATGGTAAGCTTTTGACAGGCCACTCAACACAGTAGCATTATATCCCTTTTCTTTGATTTCTTTTCTATACAAGCGAATGGCCTCTTCAAAACGACGCTCCAATATGTTGTTAAAGGCCTCTTCAGGGTTATGGCCTACCGGGGCAATTTCAGGCGCCTCCATTAAGATAAAACGATAGCCATAGTATAAGAAAAGGCAAGCCCTTACACGCTCGTACAGATTCTTGGTTTTGTGCCTAAAGTGTTCCAGCTCATCAAGTTGGGTAATTATTTCTGCTGTAGTTAGCTCACCGCACAACGCTGTAAAAGATCTGTCCCTTACTTTTTTATCTTTGCTAGTAATGGTATTGATAAAAATATTCATATTGTGCTGCTTATTTCGATTCTGCTAAAAGCTCAATAATATCGCTCATAATTCTTTCTTTTTCATTTCCTGCGAGTCCTAGAGCAATTTGTGCTTTAAGTAAGCCGTATTTTTTTCCTGTGTCATATCTTCGGCCCTTTACTTCTAGAGCAAGGTACTTTCCTTTGTCGGCGAGTTCTTGTTGTGCCGGAGTGAGTAACAGCGGATTTTCCGAAGCAACTTCAGCATTATAGCTATTGGCTAAAACATCCATAATATCTGAGGTAAAAACATGCATTCCGAAGAAACAGAGGTAATAGCCTGCACGCAAGCCGGGCGTTTGCAGCATAAGTTCAGCCTTGCTCAGCGAAGGTTTCTCAATGATTTTATCAATCGAATACACACCTACGCCGTTTTGAACAGGATTGCATTTTAGCGTACCGTAATTAGGGATAAGGTGCTCAATGGTTGGGTTCACGGCTGATACTGAACACTTTTCTTTTTCTGCCAACTCAATTAATTGCTTGGCGCAGCGCAAATTTCCGTTGGATACGTACAAGTAATCGCCCAACAGCAATAAAAAAGGGTCTTTCATTACAAACTCTTTGGCACTCAATACAGCATGGCCATACCCATGTGGTTCTTCCTGAACGGCAAAACTCAAACGGTTTAAAAGATTATCGATAATAGCGGCCTCTTTTTCAGCCCAAAGCTCCTTACCATAAGATTTTAATAAGTAGTCGTGTTGGGTTTTAAAGCTTTGCAGATACCTTTTTTCATCACCCGGGGCGCATATAATGCATACCTCTTCTATACCACTTTCTATGGCTTCTTCTGCAATGATCTGGATTACACTTTTTTGGAGTCCGTCAATATCAATAATCGGGAGTGTGGCTTTCTGTACCGTATCGGCCATGGGATACAATCGAGCACCCCTACCGGCAGCGGTGATTACTGCTTTTTTTACTTGCATATTTACTGATTTTAGCAAATGTTTATTTGGCACTAAAATAATTAAAACTTAAAGTAATAATTGCTTTTAGTTGATTTTGATTAAAAATGAGGATTATAAATTTTCTTTCATCCCACCACTCACCTCAATTGGATTTTGAATCCTCACTAATTCGGCATCAATTTTTTCCATAAAGTAGTCCTTTTGGGTGAAGCCCGTATCTTGCAGTTCCCAACCAGAAAAAACATAATAGGTAAAAGGTGCATCTGCAGAAACATTGAGCTTGGCAAAGCGAGTAGTATTTACTTTGCCAGTTTCAGGAGCATCTTCCCAACCTTGAAAGATTTTATTTGGTACTGCCAAAGCCAACCCTAAAAAGTATTCTTTATCGTAAGTCTGTTTGTCGTGTGTAGCGAGCAACTGTAAATCACCTACTTGTTTTTCTGTAATCGGTTGGTCGTTATTACTATTAACCAAACCAGTTACAATGGTTTCCTTGCCTTCAAAACCTGTAACAGTCGTTTCATTCATGTAGCCATAACGGCCTTTCCAAATGGAGATGCGGTTGTGTACATTCAATTTGCCAATTGGAGTATCCCATCCATAGTAGTTTACATCAAAAATAGCTCTTATTGGTCCTGTATTGATTAATATATATTCGCTGGAATCCACATTATCAATAGTTTCTGGTCTGGTAAGGCCAAGTCTAGTAAGTGTGCCATCTTCATAAAATGCAAGACCGCCAGCGCCAAGGGAATTACCCACGCTCAACACATCGCGCCCCCAATCTTCTAATGCATGGTAATTATCTACAGGATTTCCATCTTCAGAAAGTCCTACTTCAGGTAGAATTACGGCAGGTTGTTGCTTGCCAAAGACATCACGCATATTCCTGCCATCAAAATACAAGCGGTAACCGACCAAACTGTTTTCCCAGCCCGGCCCATCAATTTGATTGGCTTGGTAGGGCGTTAGCTGGTCTTTATAGATTTTAGCATATTTTACAGGTTCTACAGGCGTAGTCTTATCAGCTTTTCTGCCTAAATGTACATTTGTACTGCTTTTAAAAATAGGTAGCGTGTCATTTCCATAAAGTACTACCTCTAGTGTCTTGGTTTCATTGGCAGAAAAGTCGGCTACCAATGCATATTCATCCCAATTGCCATCTCCGTTCAGGTCATCAGTTTGGAATGGTATAATACTTCCATTATTATCTTTAAAAACAGGCGTTGTATTGGGTAGGATATCTATTTTCAGACCTGTAAACTCAGCCTTTTTTATAATGATGGGCGCATCAGCAATAGCTTGATCTATGGTATTCTTTAAATCAATGTGAAAAATCGGTTTTTGTTTTTCTTCCTTGTTTGCGCAGCTCCAAATTATTAGTGCAGATAATAGTATAATAGCTTTTTTCATGGTTGAATTTTTATGTGATTGTGGAAGTGAAAATAATCATCCTAACCTAAAAAAATTAAGTGAGCTAAATAACCAAAGGTTAAACTTAGTCAGTATGAGCTATAATAAACAAATGTGAGCAGTATTGAAAAACCTTTTTAAATGGCCATACGGCAAAACTCATTAAATTGAAAGCGAAAAAATATCTTTGAGGGTCATCATTTCAAGGTTCAGAGCTTAGCTAGCTAATTAAAAAGGAGATATTTATTAAATTTAATGAAACTCAAATAGCAAAATATGAAAATAATATACACAACACTCGCCTTCATCTTTTTGAGCCTGAGTGTATTCGCCCAAAATACGCCCAAAGGCATACTGATAGAAGCGGAAAGCTTCAATGATAAAGGAGGATGGTTGGTCGACCCGCAATTCGTGGAACAAGTGGGCTCGCCCTACTTAATTGCCCACGGCCTGGGCAAACCTGTATCAAATGCCTCTACGAATATCACCACTCCTCAAAAAGGTAAATACCATACTTGGGTACGCACCAAGGACTGGGCACCCGGAGACTGGGAAGCCCCCGGCAGATTTCAACTCATGGTCAACAAGAAAACGGTAGATGCCGAGCTGGGCACCGAAAAAGGTTGGGCCTGGCAATATGTTGGCGAAGTGAAGCTCAAGAAAGGGAAGAACAAACTCACCCTAAAAGACCTCACCGGCTTTGATGGCAGGTGCGATGCCATCTATTTTTCCTTGGCCAACGAAGCTCCACCATCAGAATTTGAAGATTTAAAAAATTGGAGGACTTCAGTTCTACAATTGCCAGAATCACCAGAAGAGGAAGAAGCATTTGACCTGGTGATCACTGGTGGCGGTCTAGCAGGTTGTGCCTCAGCTATCGCAGCAGCAGAGCAAGGGCTGAAAGTGGCATTGATCCACGACAGACCTGTGCTGGGCGGTAATGCCAGTGGCGAGATCCGCGTGCATACTTTGGGGATCTATGGCCATTTTGAGCGCATCCTCAAAATGCTGGACACAGAACATTATCCCAACGGTTCGCCCAAGGCACACCAAGAAGATGTGAAGCGATTGAACAATGTACAAAAGTATCAGAACATCCACCTTTATCTGAACTGGCGCGCATTTGATGCCCATGCAGAAGACAATACCATTACCCACGTGG
>CAKZMZ010000491.1 GCA_937129345.1 uncultured Thalassovita sp.
GTTTAATCTCTGACAAACCGCTTTACAAGTAAAAAGATTGGCCTTAGCTTAAATTTAATGCACGAATTACCTTTTAAATTAGATTATTTCCATTCATGCAATAAGGTTATTTTTTACTGTTCAAACCCTTAATTTTGACATGTTTAAATTACAGGATAATGGTCTGCAAATCAGTTTTTTTTATTTAAGTGTAATTTTTAATTATAAAGCTCTACTGATTTATTGGACTCAGAAAAAACTAAAAATATGTCTCAGAAGACTTCGAATAAAAAACTAATCATCATTGCTGTTGTAACCCTAGTAGTTTTATTAGGTGGAGGGTTTGTAGCAAAAAACCAAGGTTGGATCGGTAACAAAAAAGCACAGAAAGTAGTGTTTGGCAATGCAGACCTTGTCACGATTATAGAGAAAGTGAGTGCCTCAGGTAAAGTAGAACCTGTAGATGAGGTAGAGATTAGCCCTCAGGTGGCAGGTGAGATCACCGAGATATTTATTGAAGAAGGCGACTCTGTAGTGCAAGGCCAGCTTTTGATGAAGTTGGATCCCAATAACCTTAAGTCTATATTGGATAGAACCATAGCCACCCTAAATACCCAAAAAGCCAATTATGCACAGTCAAAAGCTAGGTTGGCACAGTCCAAAGCGCAGTTTGAGAATGCCAAAAGAGACTTTGATCGTAATGAAAAACTTTTTGAGGAGAAAGCCATCTCTCAGCAAGAGTACGACAATGCACTGGCTAATTATCAGAGCAGCGAGGCTGACTACGAAGCGGCAAAGCAAAATGTAGAAGCTGCTTTGTACACGGTTAAAAGTGCCGAGGCTTCTGTTAAAGAGGCCAGAGAGAATTTAGGTTTTACTGATATCTATGCACCTATGGGCGGTATAGTTACCAAATTATTGGTCGAGAAGGGAGAGCGAGTTGTAGGTACCCAACAGATGCAAGGTACTGCTATGTGGCGCATAGCGAACCTTAATGAAATGGAGGTTCGGGTAAATGTAAATGAAAACGATATTATTAGGGTAAATATCGGCGATACGGCCATTATCGATGTTGATGCTTATTCTTATGCAGATGTAGAGTTTAAGGGTACAGTCTCTGCCATTGCCAACTCTGCCAATGAGTCAGCTACTGCAGGCGTAGGCGATCAGGTAACCGAGTTTGAAGTGAAAGTGCTTATAGACCAAAACGCTTACAGGGAACTGATGAAAACCGATAAGGTAGAAGCGCCTATAGCACAAAATACTTCTCCATTTAGACCGGGTATGACCGCTAGTGTAGATATCATTACAGAAATTAAAAGGGATGTTTTGGGTGTGCCTCTATCTGCCGTTACTACCCGATCTGAAAATAATAAGAAAAGGGGCGAGGAAGAAAGGGAAGGCAATCAGGAAAACATCATGGAAGATGAAGATTTAAAAGAAGTGGTTTTTGTTCATCAAGCAGATACAGTAAAAATGATTGAAGTTACGACAGGCATTAGTGATTTTGACTTTATTCAGATTATAAAAGGTTTGGAAAGGGGAGATGAAGTGGTAACTGGTCCTTATTTGCAAGTTTCTAAGACTTTAAAAGCTGGTGATGCTGTAGAAGAAATGGAAAAACGCCAAAAAGGTGGTGCAGGTGCTCGCTAGTCTTTTAAAAAGTTTATAAAAAAGAATTACGAAAAGCGCTTACAAATTCATGGTCATTCTGTAGCTATTCGTGTTTTTTTTAAACCTCGAATACAACACATCAGAATATTATTTACCTATTTGTAAATCGATGTTTCAATTGTTTTTAGACAAAGCATCCTAAATAAGAAAAGCCCCGCTAAAACGGGGCTTTTCTTTTATCCAAACTTATAAAAAGTGTACAAGCGCCCAAATTTATTTCCTGGGCTTCTAAAAGCTGATATTACAGAGAAAGGATTGTTGTACTGTGCCAAATCTTCGTCGTGGTATTCATTTTCTGGCAAATCTTGCCTTTCCTCACTTTCCGCATCTAAGGCTTCTAGCTCATCTTCCAAAATACCTTTGATCGGCTTCTCGGTAATCATGTCTTGAGGGCTGGTTTCGAATAAGTTATATTTGATGCCCACTCTCAAAACTTCGGCAACACTCATGGCGTAGGCATGGTCAGCAGCGGGAGTTTGTTGTCCACTTGCATTGAACAAGGCAGAAAGGCTACCGCTGCACGCGCCGAGCAAATGTTCGTATAAATTTTGAAATAACAAAGCAGCTTGCACTTTGCCGGCATTGCCTCTTAAATTGATGAGGGTATCTATGTAGGGGCCTAGCAACCAGGTCCAAACGGTGCCTTCGTGGAGGGCAAGTTTTCTTTGGCGTTCGTTACCTTCATAAGTGGGTTTGTACTCCATGGCATCTGTACTTAGGGTTCTGAGCCCAAGATCTGTAAGCAATGCCTGTTCTACTTTATTGAGTACATGCATGGCTTTTTTTCCAGAAACTACAGGGAAGGCCAAACTCAAAGCCAGTATTTGGTTGGGTCTTAATCTATCGTTTTTAAAATGGGTCTCATCGATAAGGTCGTAAAGAAACTTGCCCTGTTTGTTCCAAAATTGACTGATAAATTTCTCTTTTATGTTCAATGACAATTCACTAATGGCCTCTACTTCTTTACTGTGTCCCTTTAAGTCGAGGAAGTAGGCATATACCATGAGTGCGTTGTACCAAAGTGCATTGATTTCAACAGCCTTGCCAGCACGAGGTGTAATGCACCAACCATCTAAGCAGGCATTCATCCAGGTAGCAGGTTGGTCGGTTGTACCAGCTATCAATAAACCATCATTGTCTACACAAATATTATTGTTACTGCCTTTTAAGAACCAAGCGATGGTATCTTTCATCACTGGCATGATTTCATTGAAAATAAATTCAGTGTCTTCAGTAAATTTAAAATATTCAAAAGCGGTATTGAAAAACCATAAAGGAGTATCTGCTTCGTGGTAGCCACGATTAGGGTTTTCTAGAGAATTGGGCAAAAGTCCCTTTCTAAAGCGTTTGCTTATTTTTTTTAGTAAGGCCTTTGCCTCATCGAATCTTTGTGTATGCAGTAGTAGGCCGGGCATGCTTATGAGGGTTTCTCTAGTACCCTGCCCAGTTTTAAAATAGCCACCTTTTATAGTTGCTTCTTTATTTCTATACTTTAAGATAAATTGATCTGCAGATAAGCGCAATTTTCTCTCAAAATCTGATACGCCATGGCTGATCAATACCGACCTTCTGTTAGATTCTTCCTGCAAAAGATCAAGTGGTTTTTTATTTGCTTGCGACCGGTCACTGATCATAATACCGAACACTTGATTCTTTTTTAGCTCGATGCGGAATTTGCCCGGTGAGAACAAATCTTCCCTATAAAAAGCCCCTTTGATTCTTTCTTCCTCATATTCTAAATTGTTAAACCAAACAGGGTCTGCTGTGTAGCTGCCTTCTAAATGGATGTACAGGCTTGGGTTTTTAGGATAAGCTTTATGGACAAAAACATTATTTTCAAACTCAGCTTTTGTTTTTATGGCTTCGTTTTGGTAGGTAAGCTGCCCAACTTCGCGGTTGTTGATCATAGGCAGCAGTTCCATTTCTACTTTGTCGGCACCTTGTAGCAGTTCGTAAATAACCAACGTAATGGGTTGTTGGTGTACGGCGGCAATTACTTTTCTAATGGTAACTTCACCGATTTGATAAATAAACTCTGGAAATAATTTCTTTTTAAAGGAAATCAACTTTTTAAATCCTTGCGGATGTAAAGCACCTGGATACTGGTTTACCGAAAGGCTTTCTTTACCCTTTTCAGTAATTACACTCTCTTCTAATTTGGCAAGCAGCGATATGAGCTTTCCCTCCTGATTCTCTGTCATGAACAGGCCGTGGTTCTGGCTTTTGTTCATGCCGCAAACGGTACTCGCAGCCCAAGTTCCAAGTCCGTTGGTTTCTAGCCAATAGGTATTGAAAATGTTGTTGGGTTGTAGTGTAGCATTTAGTTGATCGGCGATTTTCATAAGTGAAAAATTATCTGGTATTGATTAATGTAGATAGAACTGAGTAACTTAGTTTAAAAATGAAAATAAGGCTAGTCAGACAATTAAGTAAGGATAAGTCTAATATACGAAATAATAATTTTATAATAAAGCATAAATCAATAATTAATTTGCTTTGAATTGCACTATTACAAATAAAAATTGCACTATTTTTATTTTGTGTTTATGTAATAATTAACAGCTTTGTTCATAAAGTTTTTTCTTCATAAAAACTTAAAAAGAAAATATAATTGCCCAAGTTCAATAATAAATTTTTACGGACCAGCACAGCTGTTCTCACAAAAAATTTAACTGCCTTTTTATTAGAAAAGGTAAAATCTACTTGCAAAAAAAAGCCTGTGAAAGCAAAATTCACAGACTTTTTCTTTAAGAATTTATGAACAATTAGTAGGGGAGGTTCCTACCTGACCTATTGATCATTTCTATTAGCTTGTTGCTAAAGCCTTCTTGTTCTAACAACTCTTCTAAATCTATGTGCATCCTGTATTTCCAGTAGTGCCTAGGGTTACTCGGTACATTTATCTGTTCTTCCTCAGGATTTTCTCTTCTGATTTCACCATCTATAGCAAAAAGGTCTTGTACGGGGAAAACAGCCCACATACTACTGCCATACAAATGTTGATTGATGATTTCGGTAGCCAGCCATGGTTCGCAGTAGTAGGGGGCTTCGCCATCTTTTCCTAACATTTGGTTGTAGAACTTTTGTGAGCGGTGTTTGTCTTCTTCCCACCAACCGCGCAGTGTAGGCATATCATGCGTAGAAGTACTGCAAACAGACAAGTAAGGATTGTGGTTAGGATGCCCAAATTCTAGTTTACTGTTGTTGGGCATTCTTTGTATGGCCAAACTTAAAATGCTCAATTCATCCATTACGCCGGGAACACAGTCGGGTACCATACCTAGGTCTTCGCCGCAAACAAGCATATTGGTGGCGGCCTTAATGGCAGGTAACTTGATCATGGCTTGGTCTCTCCAAAAGCTTTCGTGTCTTTTGTAAAAATAATCTATGTAAATTTCATCGAGTATTTTTTGAGTATGCCAATCCAATTCTCTAAAAGAATAGGTAAAGTGCATTGCATTTCTCATATTGAAAGCCCCACCTTCTGAAAACGGCGCCTCAAGAAGCACAACCTCGCCATGAAGCTTAAATAAACCTTTCTTCAATTTTAAGAGCCTGTGTTTTTCTTCGAGAGAAGTATCGTTGTCTGGGTTAAGGTACTCTTCAATTTTTCTTTGAGTATCAAATTGAGGTTTGAATTGGTAGGAATTTGGTGCGTACTCCTGCAAAAACTCCCACTTTACATAATCGGCATCCTCATTAAAAATGTCTTGCAACATGTGCTCTCTAATGTAAGGCTTGCTTAGCCTGTCCAGGTCATAGTACAGGCCTCTTTGGTGCAACTCATCTATACTTAAAGGTAAAGCAGGGTTGAAGTGTCCTAAAATACCTTCTACAGAGCTCCATGGCACTTCCCAGATCCTAAAGAAACCAAGTATGTGGTCGATTCTATAGGCATCGAAATACTTGGCCATTTGGGTCAGTCGCGATCGCCACCACTTAAAACCATTTTCGGCCATTTTCGGCCAATTGTAAGTGGGGAAACCCCAGTTCTGACCTTCTACGGCAAAACCATCCGGTGGGGCACCTGCTTGGCATTCCATGTGGAATAACTCAGGGTACAGCCAAGCATCTACGCTATTGCGGTAAATACCTATAGGTATATCACCCTTTAAAACGATGCCTTTGCTACGTGCATAATCAGCAGCTTCTTTTAATTGCTTGTGCAGATTGTACTGTATGTAGTAATGTATGGCAATGTCGTCATACTGATTGGCCGCAGGGTCAGTCAAAGCTTTAAGGCTTTTCTTATCCATTTTACTGTACTTCTCCCACTTGCTAAAATCGGGCGTGCCATACAAATCCCTCAAGTAAGAAAAAGCAGCATAAGGTACTAGCCATTCTTCATTGTCTTTAAAGAAAGCCTTAAAGTCTTTATCATTCAGAAATGCCTCTTTATGCTCATCATAAGCCAGCTTAAAATACCTTGTTTTGGTACGCATTACCTGCTCATAGTCTACATGTTTTTTCTGATTGAGCAGCTTACGCTGTTCCATAAGGATTTCTTTGGTAACCTCTGCATTGATAGGTCCTAAGGACTCAAGGTTCATGTAGATGGGATGCAGCGCAAAAACAGAGATGGCGGCATAAGGGTAAGAGTCTGTCCATGTATGGGTGGCCACCGTATCGTTTACCGGTAAGATCTGCACCATTTTTAAGCCTGCTTTTTCGGCCCAATCTACCAATAGGTTGATGTCAGTAAACTCGCCTACACCCATACCTTTTTTGCTCCTTAGTGAGAAAACGGGCATGGCTACGCCGCTGCCTTTCCAAGCGTTATTGTACCTAAATTTTTCATCACATTTTACGGTACACACAGTTTGGTCTTTTCGTGAGGTCATGGAAATGAACCTGTCTTCTCCGGCTTCCCATTCCACTACTTTTTTAGCTTTTACATCGTAAAGGCCATACTTATACCGTACGGGAAAAACGGTATCTAAATGCACATTGGCTTGCCACACGTTGCTTTCTGCATCGTAATCCATAACTACAGCATCTTGTTCGTTCCAATTGCCTAGTTCTTTGCTACTTCCAAAGAGGCATACCGCATAGCTTGGATTGATCCTGGGTACGCTTATTTTAAAGGTCTGTAGTCCCTTTCCTTTTTTGAATCTTGGTTTGGTAGG
>CAKZMZ010000492.1 GCA_937129345.1 uncultured Thalassovita sp.
GTACGATAGACCTGTCGGGCTATGTTGCCCCGGGCGGCGAGACGCACAGCATCGTGTCACGTACCTGGAACTTCGGTGACGGCAGTCCGGAGGTGACGGGCAACGAGACTTCCCCGAGCCATACCTATGCTGCCCCTGGCAACTATGTGGTAACGCTGACGGTGGAGACGGACAACGGCTGTACCGATGTGGAAACGATAGATGTCCGTGTAAATCCTCAGCCTGTAGCTATATTTGATGCATCTACAGTTTGTTTGGAAGAAGCCACAGATTTTACGGACGCGAGCAATATCGATTTAGTAGGCTATGTAAACATGGGCGGAGAAACATATGACATAGTCTCGAGAATATGGGATTTTGGAGACAGTAGTACCGTATTAACTGGTAATGATGTATCTCCTGTACACACTTATTCTGAGCCTGGGACTTATACAGTCACCTTAACGGTAGAGACAAATAGTGGTTGTACAAATACATATCAAAGAGATGTCACCGTCAGTCCTTTGCCTGAAGCCAATTTCGATTTCGTGAGCAATTGTATAAATGAAAGCGTAGTTTTTTCAGATTCTTCCATAGTACAACTCGATAAAGATGGCAACCCTATTACAGGTAGTGAAGTAATCACTTGGAATTGGAATTTTGGTGACGGCAGTCCCATTTCAAATTTGCAGAATCCTGTTTATCAATACGCAGCTGCAGGAGATTACCAGGTAAGCTTGAATGTAGAAACCAATGATGGTTGTACCGATGAGATTCAATCTATGGTAAGGGTATATCCTGCTCCGATTGCGAATTTTGAAGTTGTGCCAACTTGTATAAATACACCCATCACTATCAATGATTTATCGACGATACCCGATCCTTTCAGAAATGAAAATCAAATAGTGGCCTGGACTTGGGATTTTGGAAATGGCGACTCGGCATTTGTGCAAGCTCCTGAGTATGCCTATAGTACAGCGGGTACTTATAACATCACATTAAGGGTAGTTACCCAAAACGGATGTTCGCATGCAATTTCACAGGAAATTATTGTGTATCCAGAGCCACAAACTTCATTTATGACTCAAAATGTATGTATAGGCGAAATAGCTACATTTATTGATAATACAACTGATCAGGGGAGGGCTATGATTGATTGGCAATGGGACGTTAACAACGATGGAAATGTAGACTACAGAGGAGAGGAAATCAACCATAGATTTACTGTGCCAGGTACATATCCTGTACATCTGACCACTACGAGCATTACGGGATGTACTAACACCTTTACAGATAGCATCACGATTTATGCTCTTCCAGAGGCTTCTGCTGGAAATGATGTATGGATTTGCGAGGGTGAACAAACCACTTTAACCGCCTCAGGAGGTACCTCATTCTTATGGGGCGATGGTGCAACAACTCAAAGTATTTCAGTAGCTCCTTTGCAAGACACTGAGTATGAAGTAATGGTAACCGATGTAAATGGTTGCCAAGCTCCAGCAAGTGTAACTGTACATGTAATTCCTACGCCTCCATCCGAAGAAGAAATTGAGGCTTGTGAGGGTGAGATAGTAGTGCTCGATGCCAATATACCAGGGTACGATGCTACTTACCTATGGTCTAATGGAGATAGAGTGCAAAGAATAGCTGTTACAGAAAGTGGTGAATATACAGTAGAGGCAGTTGTCAATTTTAGAGGTAAAGAATGTATTTTCAATAAAACCTTTGACGTGAACTTCAATCCATTACCCGCTGAGGTATTATCGGGAGATACAGTATATTGCTTTGATGATGGTCCTTTGTTATTAGATGCTGGAGAGGGAGAAACCTATGTTTGGGATGGGCTTTCATCTACAGACAGAACCGCGGAAATACCTGAAGAAGGAATCTATAATGTAACAGTGACCAATGAATTTGGTTGTTCCTATGAAAATACCATCAAAGTACTGGATAAATGTCCTCCTCAAGTGTATTTCCCTACGGCCTTTACGCCAAATGGCGATGGATTGAACGATGAGTTTATTGTGGAAGGAAAACACATCATCAACTATCAGTTGCAAATATTTAACAGATGGGGCGAGGTCATCTTTATCACTACCAATACCAAAGAAGGCTGGAAAGGTATTTATCTAAATGAAGAACTGCCATCTGGTCCTTTCCCTTATGTGGCTACTTATGGCAGTGAGCTTGAGCCGGGCAGGAAATTTACAATCAAAGGTGCGGTCAACTTAATCAGATAATTACGTACCGCTTGTATAAAAATTTGGCAGTTTGTATAATTCTAATAACTTAATGTTTTGAATTACTTATAAGAAGATAAAAACTTTAGAATTATGAAACTAGTCAAATCTGAAACAGACAAATGGGTAGCCGGGGTATGTGGTGGACTTGGAAAATACTTAGGGGTCGATTCTACAGTGGTGAGAGCACTTTTTGGTGTGAGCGTTTTCCTTAGCTTTGGTACAACACTGATAGTCTATTTGATTTTGTTCTTCATCATCCCTAGCGAATATTATTAATTGAAAAGGCAAGTGAAAGCTTGCCTTTTCATTTTTGGAATCACCGCTGGTTTTCATTGCATTAAATCATATCTTTGCACCTCGAAAAACGCCATACCACAATTTGGCATTTTTTAGCTTTTAAAGAAAACCAGAAAACTTATGTCTTTACAATGTGGAATTGTAGGCTTGCCCAATGTTGGAAAATCTACACTATTTAATGCACTCTCAAGTGCCATAGCTGAGGCAGCCAATTATCCCTTCTGTACAATTGAACCTAATGTGGGTGTCGTTACCGTTCCCGATAGCCGCCTTCAAGTATTGGAGGCGCTCGTAAACCCTCAAAAAGTGATTCCTACTACCATAGAGTTTGTTGATATTGCTGGTCTAGTACAAGGCGCAAGCAAAGGAGAGGGTCTTGGCAATCAGTTCTTGGGCAATATTCGCCAAGTAGATGCCATTATTCATGTTGTGAGATGCTTTAAAGATGACAATGTGGTGCACGTTGCAGGAAAAGTTGATCCAATTTCTGATAAGGAAATCATAGATACAGAACTGCAACTCAAAGATTTGGAAACCATTGAGAAACGCATCCAAAAGAACGCGAAAATTGCCAAGATTGGAGATAAGGATGCCAAAAAAAGCCTTGAGATTTTAGAGAAGTTTAAAGCCCATCTGGAGGAAGGTAAAAATGCAAGAAGCATAGAGGCTACCGAAGAGGAGTGGGAAGAAATCAAAGACCTTTTCCTGCTTACTGCCAAACCAGTTATCTATTTGGCTAATGTGGAGGAAGACTCCGTAAATAGTGGCAACGAATACGTTGAGCTTCTCAAAGAAAATGTAAAGAGTGAAAATGCTCAGGTATTAATGATTTGTGCAGCCTTAGAAGCGCAAATAGCCTCTTTTGACGATGAAGAGGAAAAAAAGATGTTTTTAGAAGAGTATGGCTTGGCAGAATCTGGTTTAGATCGCTTGATCAGAGCTTCTTATGAATTACTTAATCTAATAACGTACTTTACTGCTGGAGAAAAAGAGGTACGTGCATGGACTATTGTAAAAGGATGGAAAGCGCCACAAGCCGCAGGCGTGATTCACAGCGATTTTGAGCGTGGCTTCATTAGGGCAGAGGTCATTAGCTTTGACAATTACGAAAACTACAAGTCGGAAGCGGCGGTAAAAGAAGCAGGAAAGTTAGCTGTAGAAGGTAAAGAATATATTGTGAAAGATGGTGATGTGATGCACTTTAGGTTCAATGTTTAGATAACAGAAGCCTTTCTATAGCCTCTAACGGTTAAGCAAAGAAAGGCTTCTATTAAAAGCCCCGAAAAAAAGCAAAATAGTAAAAAGACTCCAAGCATAGTGTAGGGAATGCTCTGTGGAGTGTCTTTAAAAAGGTTGCCGAAAAAGATGTTTTGGGGCAGTAGATTGTTTACAAATAGCATAGAGCTTATGCTGCACCCTACCACATGAAATACAACCAGCCAATATTGGATATTTTTTCTGATTAATTTTTCAGATACAAGAAAGTACTTCATCCTAAAGCCCAATAAATTAAATATGGCGACTACTATAGAAAAGGGAAGGATAAAAATGTAAAAAATAGCTTGCATGTCGGGTACTAAACTTGATTTGTTTTTGAGTAAAAAACACGATATCATTCAACAAAAATTATACATCATTTAATACTTATCATTTGGACAATAAAAAATTTCAGCTTGTAGCCAAAACTTTTTACGGGCTAGAAGAGGTACTTGCCGAAGAGCTAAAAGAGCTTGGTGCGGAGAACGTAGAAGTACTTACAAGAGCGGTCAGTTTTGAGGCAGACAAAAGCCTTATGTACAAATCTTGTTTGCATTTAAGAACTGCACTAAGAATATTAAGGCCTATTTCCACCTTTAGGGCAAACGACGAAAACGAGCTTTACAAAGAAATACAGAAGATAAACTGGGAAGATTACCTCGATAAAGAGGGTACTTTTGCCGTGGACAGCACAGTGAACTCCAATGTGTTTAGACACTCGAAGTACATTGCTCTAAAAACCAAAGACGCCATAGTTGATCAGTACAGAGACAAGTACGATATGAGGCCGTCTGTTCATGTAAAAAGTCCTGACCTACGTATCAATTTAAGGATAAAAGGCCAAGACTGTACACTTTCTTTAGATGCCTCAGGAGATGTGATGTTTAAAAGAGGATACCGAGTAAAAATAGTAAAAGCCCCTATGAACGAGGTGCTCGCTGCTGGCCTTTTAAAATTGAGCGAATGGAAGCCCGAAATACCCTTGGTCGACCCTATGTGTGGTTCAGGTACAATTTTGATAGAGGCAGCCCTAATGGCTAGGAACATTCCTCCGCTTTCTTTTAGAAACATCTTCGGATTTATGTTTTGGCCCGATTTTGACCAAAAGCTATGGGCAGAAATAAAAAATGACTCCAAAGAACAAATCAAAGAAGCAGAGATTGTATTGCGTGGTTCTGACGTTTCCGTAGATGCCATACAGGCAGCAAGGGAAAACATCAGTGCTGCGGGCCTAGAAGATGACATCATAGTTTCTAGAAAACCCTTTTCTGAAACCAAGGCATTAACACCATCAGGTATGTTGCTTACCAATCCGCCCTATGGAGAAAGGCTGGAAACGGAAAAACTCAATGCATTTTTTAGAAACTTTGACGATCACCT
>CAKZMZ010000493.1 GCA_937129345.1 uncultured Thalassovita sp.
TCTACTACTCCAGGCCAACTTACGATCAATGGCGTTTTAAAAGACTCATCATAAATGAATCGCTTATCGAACCAGCCGTGTTCACCCAAATAAAAGCCTTGATCAGAAGTGTAAACAATTAAGGTGTTATCCAATTGATTGGTTTTTTCTAAATGGTCCAACAAACGACCTACATTTTCATCTACAGCTTTTATACAAGCCAAATAATCTTGCATATAGCGTTGGTAACGCCATTTCATTTGGGCTTCTTCATCCATTTCAGGATATAGCTTCTTGAACTCTTCATTCATAGGCATATATACTGCATTCCAAGCATCGCGCTGCTCTTCGGTCATTCTGCCCATTCTATTAAAATAAGCAGGTACTCCCCAATCAGAGGTTTCTTCTATGCCCAATTCTGCCATTACATCTGGATGCAGTTTAGAATCTATCGCCCAATGCATGTGCTTTAAAATATTCATTTCAGCTTCTTTAGCTGCAGTACCTCTGTTGGCATAATCATCAAACAAAGTGGGTGGCTCTACAAATTCTCTATTGATAAACTCTTTATAATGGCGTTCCGCTGGCAACCATGCCCTGTGCGGTGCTTTGTGCAAATAAAACAAAGCATAAGGCTCGTCTTCTTCCCTTCTGTTATCAAACCAATCCAAGGTTAAATCGGTGATAATATCCGTTACATAACCTGTAATAGTAGTATCACCCTCATTGGTAATAAATTTAGGATTGTAATAATTACCCTGCCCTGGCAGAATCTTGAATTCATCTATGCCTTTGGGATTGTTGCCAAAGTGCAATTTACCGAACATAGCCGTTTGGTAACCCGCCTCTTGCAACAATTGTGGAAAAGTAACTTGGGTAGTATCAAACGGAAAACGATTGTCTATTTTACCATGCATGTGGGTATGCTTACCTGTTAGGATTGTAGCTCTTGAAGGCGCACAAATGGAGTTGGTAACACTAGCATTGGTAAATAGCATCCCATTTTTAGCAATGCGGTCAATATTTGGTGTTTCTATGAGGTGATCGCTATAAGCACTAATGGCTTGGTAAGCATGATCATCGGCCATCATAAAAATGATGTTCGGTCTTTTTTGGGCAGTTTCTTCTGAAGTACTCCTTTCCTGTTGGGAGCAACTCCAAAGCAATACCGCTGCAAATATGATTATCAGTTTCAGTGTTTGATGCATAAAGGGTTTAAAGTTTGATTGATAAGATTTGAAAATCATTTCTATTCGGTTTTTAACATGAACTTATAAATAGTGGCCGACTCCCATACATCGCCTACTTCCAAAATAGTTGATGGAAAGCTCGGCTGATTCGGGCTATCCGGAAAATGCTGTGTTTCTAAACAAAAGGCGCCCCTGTATTCATAAGTGCCATTTTTGCCTTGCAATCCATTCATAAAATTCCCACCATAAAATTGCATACCTGGTTCAGTGGTATATACTTCCATTTGGATTCCAGACTTGGGTGAAAATACAGTTGCTACTTTTTCTGGTGAGTCTGTCTGTCCTTTCTTCAATACAAAATTATGGTCGTAGCCTCCTCCAGTTTGTAATTGAGCATCAGGATCTTCTATTCTTTGACCTATAGCAGTAGGTGCTCTAAAATCAAATGGGGTTCCATCAACTTTTTCATGTTCACCCAAAGGAATTAGGGTTGAATCAACAGGCGTATATTCATCGGCATCAATCTGCAAAACGTGCGTATTTATATCGCCACTACCATCGCCATTTAGATTAAAATAGGCGTGGTTGGTTAAGTTCACTACTGTTTTTTTGTCAGACATGGCTTGATAATAAATCTCTAGTCCATGCTCATCATTAAGATTGTAAATGACTGTTATATCTAAATTACCTGGATAACCCTCTTCTCCATCAGGTGAGGTATAGAGCAATTCGACTGAATTAGAAGTGCTACTTACTACATCCCAAACTACATTATGCAGCCCACCAGGGCCACCATGTAAACTGTTATTACCATTGTTCTTTGCGAGTTGGTAAGCAATGCCATCAATTTCAAAAGCACCTTTAGCTATGCGATTGGCGTAACGTCCTATAAGCGCACCATAATAAGCGGATGGAGAATCTAAATATTCTTTAAGGCTGTTATAACCCAAAACCACATCAGTGGGCTTTCCTGTCTTATCAGGCACTACCATATGTACGATACGGGCACCATAGTTGGTGATAGTCACAACTACACCCTTTTTGTTCTTCAATACAAATAAATCGGTCTCCTTGCCATTTAAAGTATCTTGAAAGGCTGTTTTGATAGAATTCCAGTCATTACCCTCTGTCTGTTGAGATGACTGTTGTTCTTCTTGCTTAGTACAAGACCAGCCCAAACCGAATACACATAATAAAAATAGAACATGCTTGATGCTATTCCTTAATACGAGAAAATATTTATCATTTATCATTTATCATTTATCATTTATCATTTATCATTTATCATTTATCATTTTAATTAATTCCTGATTGGCTTTCCTTACTTTTTCTTTATCTAGTTTGATAATTTTTCTGTCGTAGGTCATCAATCCATTTACCTCCATTTCAACATCAGTGGTTTGGGTGTAAATTGCAGCGGAGAAACCCGAACGCACAAGCTTTTTGAGCATGCCAATAAATTTTATATACTCAGCTGTCACTTCTTCTGAAGTTTTGAATTGCACATAACCCCAATTTCTGTCTGGCTCCCATAAGTGGTCTTCCAAAGCAAGGCCGATTCCACCATACTCACCTAAGATAGTTGGTCTCTTTGCATCAAACAAATAGAGTTGTGGTTCAGGGTAATTGTGTAAATCCAACATGTCACCCACTTGAAAATGGTTGCCCCCACTGGCAGGATTGACCAACCTAGATGGGTCGTGATTCTTTGTCCACTCTGCAATTTCTTTAGTTTTAAATTGCCCCC
>CAKZMZ010000494.1 GCA_937129345.1 uncultured Thalassovita sp.
CCGCCTATTTATGTTCCAAAGCATATTTCCTACATGCCTGCCATAAAAAAAGAATAAAAAAAAGCCTGACTGAACAGTCAGGCCTTAAAATCATTCTTACAATTCTATTTTATAAATTCTCGCATATCGTAATTTATATCGCTTACTTTCTCGTTGTAGTATGCTATAATTTGTAATTGTCCGTATACATCGTTTTCGTATATATGCTCCGTTTTTATATACTCGGCAAGTGTTTCGTTTTCTTCACACATGTTGCTTAGCACTTTTTTGTGGTATTGCTTGAGCGGCAAAAAGCCGTCCTCATAAAAAACAAAATAGTCGTGGGCAATCAATCTTGGTAAAAAAGCCCTTTCTGTTTTAGAATCCTGAATTTTATATACATCTAAATGAGACTTGTCCTCATACTTTAACTTACCCAGAACCTCTATTGCACCCCAACTTATCACTTCGTAAAAGCCAGAACCCTTATAGGACTGCTGTTGCAGTTCAAGTGAAATAAAAATCCTATCGGTCTCAAATTTATCATCGTAAAAGCGAAACCTATCTACTTGATGTGCTGTAAATGCTTTGCTTTTTTTAGAGCTCTCAACAATTTGTATCAGTTCAGAACGGTAGTAAAAGTGCAACTCTCCTGATATTTTTTCACCGTTTTTTAAGATAACCATGCCATTTTTTGAGGAGATTTTGGCAATATTTTTAGCAAATAAAGGAGTACAAAAAAGTAGTGCAAGACCCAAGAGGCCAATTTTAAAAAAATTCATAGCGTTTTGCATTGAGGTTAAGGGGTTACTTTAAGATAGCTACAATATCAATCGCCTTAACCTATAATTTGTTTAGAAAAACCTGGCAAAGCCTTTTTTATAATATCTTTTTGGTATTTTTTTAGCAATTATGTGCGGCTTCTAGAACATGGAGGAAGTATTTTTGATGTTTTATTTGAAGTGAGCGCTCAATTTCAGCTATTATTATTTTTCATATGGATGCCAATGCTCTTCCCAATCGTAGAACTCCATAGCTAAGAATTTTTTCTTATAATCATAGAATGACTCCACATCATAACAATAACCATGGTAATAGTAGGTATATCCACTTCTTATGGCGTATTCTATCTCTAGAATCATGGTATAAATACCTAGGCTGTACTTATTATAGCTTGTGTCAAACATGCCGTAAATACTAGAGATAGCTTCTCTGCCCAAATCAAAATAACTGGCAGCTATCAGCTTTTTATCATCATAGATCAAGACCTCTTTTGCCTTACCCGGTACCTTAGCAGGATTTTCAGATAAGAAATCGTACAAAGAAGAGGGAGCCCCATCTTTAAACCTACTTTTGTGTAGGTGAAAAAGCTCGAGTTGTTCAGTAGAGATATCGACGGGTTGGATTTTATGAGAAAACCCGGTTGCTTTTTTTATAATTTTCCGCTGGCTCTTTGTAAATGAGAAGTCTTCTAGCCTGATCCTAAGCGGTACCACATTGCAGAGTTGACCCTTGTAAATATTCATATTATACCTAAAAAAATAGGTCCCAAAATGCCTCCATCCTTCAGCGAGCATCTGGTCCATATCAATAGGAGTAATAAAATCTATGTGTAGTTCCTCAAAAATGAGCGGTTGCATGCCGACCTTGCCTTCAGAAAATTAAAAAAATTATTGTTATATTTATAAAATGAGCTTCCTAACACGCTACTAACAAACTATACAAGCATATATCAACTGAAACTAACTTGTAAAACTGTATGAAGCTTTACTATTGGTCAATTATTTCGACCCTAATATTATCAGCTTTTCTTAACAATCCCGAATACTCTGTAAAAGTTTCTAAACAAGAGGCCAGCGCTTTGGCCCTACAAATTAGAAACTACGAGCAATTCGATTTTAATGAAAGAAAGTATCTTTCTGAAGAAATTTTCTATTGGGAAAACTCTGCAGAGGTAACAAAGTTAAAAAGTGAATCGAGACTACCGCACAGCTTGGTACATATTGCTACCAAACCTTTGGAAGTAAATCCCATTTTGCCTTCACCTTTTGAAAACAGGCCCGTTTGTTGGCTTCCTAAATTATCATTATTCTATGAACTGATGGTTGTACATGAAAACATGTTACAATTTTATGGGGAAGAAAAGTGCCCGTCAGTATTTTTGGTAATGGCCTTACTTTCTCATGAAACTTACATGAGAGATATAAAAGGAGATGGTCAATTGAGCATAGGCATGTGCCAGCTTTATAAACCTACAGCACGTTATCTTGTAGAAGACTCACGCAATAAGGATACTTTTCGAAAGCTTATTTTTTTTGACGAAAACGACAGGCATCATTTTTACTCACAAAAGAGCATGCTAGAGTTTGTATATCATTTTCTCATTTTAGAAAAGGGCTATGTGCATAACAATCCTAAAAAAGGGGTAAAAGCATACAATGGCGCTGGTAAAGCGGCTGATAAATACGCTAGCAATGTTTTATTAAAATCTATGTTTTACGAAGCGCTTTCTCTCAAGTTGAAGCAAAATGAGCCAACTCTGGCCCTAAAAGATTTAAAAGAATGGACTAAAGCACCTCTAAGAAATACATTCATCGATTTTAATGGATTTCAACTAGATCAAAAAGCCGACTCCGAAAATAAGAGTAAACACCTATCGGAGAAAGAGATTAAGAAATTCCAAAACCTAAAATACAGCATCGCTCAATATGTAAGTGAAATAGACATTCCTGAAGTTAAGGCAGAACAGTTGCTCATACCCGATAATGAAATACAGATAAGGCTTGAGAAGGTTTTTGAAAAAGCACAACCGTTGAATCATAACAATCAAAAACCGTTACAGAAAGAGCGCAGGTACTTTATTCTAGAGCAAAACAGATCTGTTTATTCTTATTTAAGGGAAAATACATACAAAGTGCTCACAACATGTAACAGTTACTATTTTTATACTGTAAAAAATGAAGAAAAGAAGCGGCTCAACTCCGAAAAGGAACTGCAAAAAGCACTTATAGATAAACAAATAGTGCTCAGTAGCGCCGCGGTGGGCGACACCATTTATTTTGACCATTATCCAATTTTCAATTTAAGATAAAAACTCAATCTTGTTGTTCTTGAGTACCACCAATCTCATTTTCTTCTTCTGAAAAATCTTTAGGTAGAGGCATTTCATTTAAATCATTAATACCGAAATATTCCAAAAATTTTTCAGAAGTTCCGTAGAGCAAAGGTTTACCTATGCCGTCAGACTTACCTTTGATGGCTACCAATCCTTTTTCTAACAATTTTTTTACAGCATAGTCACAATTGACCCCTCTGATCTGTTCAATATTAGACTTGGTAATTGGCTGTTTATAAGCAATTATTGATAGGGTTTCCAAAGCAGAGGTAGAAAGTCTTTTCTTAGATTTTTGCTTTAAC
>CAKZMZ010000495.1 GCA_937129345.1 uncultured Thalassovita sp.
TTGGGTACTTCTAGGCTAATGCTTTTGGATACTTCTACATTTGCAGCAAGATCTATAATAGTAACCTTAAGCGTGGCATCGGGTTCGGTTACGCGTTCTATTAAAAAATTGTAGTAAAAAGTACTGTTTATTTTCTCTACGTTCCCTATGATCGGCAACTTTTTCTCTTCTAAAATTTTTCCGTTGCTTAAGATTTCGTATTCAGCTTCAATAGCAGTGGGCTCATCCGTATCTGACAAACGGGCAATTTCAAAAGCAACTTCGATTTGTTGCAAAGAACCCAAATTTTTTACCTGTAACTCACAGTAAATCTGATTGGGCTGGGCAAATAAGTTTTGTGCGGTACATAGAGAAAAAATTGCTAAATAAGATAGTAAGGCTGTTTTTTGAGAATCGCTAAATAGTTTCATATTTCAGTTAAATGTAGAAATAATCAAATGAAAACAAAGCATGTGTGTAATTGCCACATCTGTTTGAGCAACCATTAAAATTTAAAGTGGGTTCAAACATATTTTAAGCTTTGGCCACCAAAATTATGCTTGTAAGCCGCTTTAACTCGTAATTCTATTTAATTTATGTATGCTGCTACATTAAAAACACAAAGGCAGATATAAATTAAAGTGGTTTTTTTAAAGTTTTATACTTGTGCTAAAAGTTATCAGCAAGTTGTTACAGTTCAAAATTATTTTTTAGCAGGCGATTTATGGCAATTGCTACTTAGGTACGTATCCTGTTTTTAGTGCGAATAAAATAAACTATTTTTGAATACATTTTTTTAGATAGACCCAATCGAATTTAATAAAAAAGATATGGATATATTCAACAGTACTTATCTTACTGAAAATACACGAAAAGATTTAAGGCAATCTTTTGATGATGCAAAACCGTACAGGCACTTGGTTTTAGATAATTTTTTAAAAGAAGAAGTGGCTCTAGAGACCTATGAGAATTTTCCTGGGGTTGAAGCGCTCAAAACCCATTGGAAGGGGCTAAATGAAAATAAGGCAGAAGGCTCTGATTTTGGTGTGTTCCATCCAGTTTTTTCTAAAATAAAGGAGCAGCTGACTACACCCGAGTTTTACAAATGGATAACTGATGTAACAGGTATAGAAGATGTTTTTATTACCGATGATCAAATGGGTTCTGGCATACACCAAGGCTCAAATGGAAGTTTTCTGGATATTCACATCGACTTTAATATACACCATGTAAAAAATGTGCACCGTAGATTGAACTTACTCATTTACCTAGAAAAAAACTGGAAAGATGAGTACGGTGGAGGTTTGGAAATGTGGAATGCAGACATGACAAATTGCGATAAAACGGTCATGCCGGATTTCAATAGATGTGTCATTTTTGAGACCAGTGAAATCTCTTACCACGGCTACTCCAAAATTACCATTCCTGAAGGAGTAACACGAAAGTCTTTCTTTGCCTACTTTTACACAAACGAAAGAGAGGGTGCCACGGGTTACCACGATACCGTATTTAAAGCGAGGCCTACAGAGAGTAAGTCTAAAAGGGTAAAGACTGCCGTAAAAGAAAATCTTAAGAACAAAGCCAAGGCTACGCTCAAAAAACTTGGCGTAAAGTTTTAATGCATTACCAGAAATTTAATAGGCCGCAAAAAAATAGCGGCCTTTAAGCTTATCATTGCCATGTTCAGTACCACAGAGATTACCTCACACGAAGAAAGTAGCGATAATGTAATACATCAGCGTTTGTATTTTGCTTATGTAGAAGTTGCCAAGCGCTTAGAGGCACAACCTAATGCCAACGTGCTCGAAATAGGCTGTGGAGCTGGCAGGGGCATGCAGTTGCTTGCCGGGCATTGTACAAATTATACGG
>CAKZMZ010000496.1 GCA_937129345.1 uncultured Thalassovita sp.
AAAGAAAACAAACCTTTTACTTCAGATGCCTTGGGTTTAAACGTAACAACACTAAGGGCTCCCGTAGCCAGTTATTCTTCTAATTTTAACTCACCCAATGGAGACTTTAAGGTAAATAGATTTTTAATAGGCAGGCAAGAGGGATTTGAAAATGGCAATTTACATACTGTACACCCCTACCCCACAGCCGATGAAGAAGGACAGAGCGAGTTAAACCTAACTGCAACACTTACCACCCCAATTATTGTGGCCGAAGAAAATGCCTTTATTCGATACAAAGACGTAGCCATTGTAGAAATAGGCGAATCGGGTACTACATTTGGCGATAGCGAGTTTTGGGACTACGTAATCGTTGAGGGCTCAAAAGACGGTCTTAACTGGGCTGCCTTGGCGGATGGCTACGATGCAAGTTTTAATGAAAATTGGAAAGATGCCTATGATAATGATGAAAATGGCAGCAATACACTTTTTGTAAACCATGAAATAGACATACTGCAAACCTTTAATGCAGGCGATACTATTCTGATACGTTTCAGGCTGTATTCTGATCCATTTGCAGCAGCTTGGGGCTGGGCAATAGACAATTTGCAAATACAAACCGACAATGAAGTCACCAGCTTAAACGATGCAGAAATACTAAGTGATATTGCTTTATATCCTAACCCAAGCAATGGTAAATATTCTGTTGAATTGAATAATGTATTAAAAGGCAATGTGAAAATCAGTGTTGTTGATTTACAGGGCAAAGAAGTGTATCAAGAAAACCTGAACAACTTTAATGGTTATCAAAAATTTAGTGTAGATATTAGCCAACTGCCCAAAGGCATTTATTTTATGAAGTTGAGCAATGGCGAGAATGCAGCCACCAAAAGGCTGATTTTACAATAATAAACCGAAAGGATCAATATTCTATCGCTTATATGAAACTTAAGCAAACCTGTGGCCCATAGATTAAAATGGGCCATGTTTTTATCTCGACTTAAAT
The DNA here is from genome assembly GCA_937129345.1 of uncultured Thalassovita sp. GTDB lineage: Bacteria > Bacteroidota > Bacteroidia > Cytophagales > Flammeovirgaceae > Chondrinema. Next base: position 986 of record CAKZMZ010000496.1, read on the forward strand.
ATTAGAGCAGTTAAAAAGGCAAGGAAAACGCCAATAAGCAGCAAGCCTATTGTTTGGTCAACTGCTAGAACGCCCGCCGTTAGAGGATCCTCTTTCATTTTCTTGAAGGCAATCTCCATATCCTGTTTCTGTTCTTCTAAGTTTTCGTAGGCCTGGAGATCTTCCATTTGCTGCGACGCCTCCATTTGCTGTTCTAAGTAAGCAATATTATTTTGCTGTAATTCTTCCAAAGCCTTTTGATGCCTATCTATCACATCGAACTGGGGCATCAGCATCCAAATGTAAAGTAAAATCCCATACAAAAGGCTGGCCGTTACATTGAGCATTAATCCTATGCCCAAAGCTTTACCGGTCGGCAATTTACCACTATTCAGCTTAAACCTAAAGAACCAAAGGGCGCCGCCAAAGAATACAGCATACAGCCCCAAATACATGTATTTATACCTGCCAAAAGGGTTCGCCCCAAAAGTGTAAAGTATTACAAGGTATAAAAAGCAGGTCAACCCCGCGGCCAAGCCACCTAATATTGCTGTTCGTATAAATGGGTTTTTCATGCTATTTAGAAAGATAAGCCGCTTTCAATTCTTTTGAAAAGCTTAGTTTTTCCCCGTTGATAATGCCCAAGGCCTTACCCTTCATTTTTTTTCCAAAAAACGGAGAGTTCAAGGCCCTTGAATCTAAATCTTCTTTTGATAATACCCATTCCATGTCTTCATGAAAAATGGTTAAAGTTGCCGCTTCACCCTCAGCTATTTTATGCGGCAGGGCTAACAATTTTCTAGGGGCAAGCGCTATTTTTTCAATGAGTTTTGCCGTACCTAGTACATCTTTTAAGTGCGTATTGGCTATGGCAAAAGCACTTGGTAGACTAACGATACCATAATCTGCCAAATCAAATTCTAATTGCTTGCTCTCAATATCTTGTGGCCTGTGGTTGGAGACCAAGGCATCTACTGTACCATCTTTCAAACCAGCAATTATCGCCTCATTATCAGCAGCCGTTCTAAAGGGTGGCATTACTTTAAGATAGGTGTCAAAATCTACCATGGCTTGATCAGAAAAGGCAATCTGATAAGCCGCTGCATCACAAGTAACATCCAGTCCGCGTTTTTTGGCCTCTCTTATCTGATCGATGGCACCTGCTGTAGAAACGGTTGAAAAATGAAGTTTTCCTCCGTAGTATCCAAGAAGTTTTAAGGCTTTCATAATAGCTACTTCTTCAGCAATTGCAGGTATGCCCTTCATCCCCATTAAGGTACTTACCTTACCCTCGTGCATATGTCAACCTTGCGACAAATCCTTTTCTTCGGGATAACACATCAACAAGCCATTGAATGGTTGTAAGTACCTCAATGCTCTACCAAAGGCCACATTAATGCCCATTTGATCAGAACCATCGGAGAACACACGCACGCCTGCTTTGCGCAAATCCAGCATTTCGCTGAGTTCTTCCCCTTTGGCTTTTTTGGTAAAAGCTCCAATAGGGTGCAGATTTACAAACTGAAAGTTAGCTTGCTGTTTGATGTAATTGACAGCTTGGGCAGTATCTACAGTTGGATAAGTATTGGGCATTACGGCAACATCGGTAAATCCGCCGTAGGCAGCTGAGTGGCATAGTTCAGAAATGGTTTCTTTAAATTCGAATCCCGGCTCGTTAAGTGTACAGTTTAAGTCTGTCCAACCCATCGATACGGATAGCTCATCGCCATTGATCAACTGATTGGCCTTATCATTGGCTATATCTTTACCAATCTCACTAATTTTTCCCTTGTCTACTAAAATATCTGTGCGCTGCTCATGCAATTGATGAGAGGGCGCATATAGCTTTATGTTCTTCAGTAAAATAGCCATGTACTCGTAAAAAATAAAAGTAAATCAACGAGGGCAAAGCTAATAAAAATGGGATGTAATTCAGAAAGGAAATGTAATTACAAAAAAAATAACCCCCGCAAAAGCAGGGGCCATTTTTAGAAGTTGTTTGTTTGTTTAGTTCATCTGCCGTTGAAGGCATTCAAGTGAAAAGGAAGCTTCTGAAATTCTCCACTGTAGCGTTCCTTTCATAAGCTTAGTATTAAGGTTATCAATTATTGAAGTATGATGAAATTTACAAATCTGATACCCTAAATCACCAAAGCATTTCTAAAAATCTTTGTTACTGTTGTGCGTAAGAAATTAAGCAGATAATTAAATTTTTACAAATAAACGCCAATTATAATTGAATTTTATTCAAACAAATTCGCTTAATGAATAAATCATTGGCATATTAAGAGCCTTAATATCACTTAAATGAACCGTTTATTACATTTAGGTTTTCTTATCTTCTTGTTTTCGATTAAATTTTAACTCAAATTAAGAACCTAATTTTTTAGGCTCATGCCAAAACATCGATTTCGCAAATTTGCTAACAGATTACTTCTCAAATAGTATTAACTTTTTTTGATAGGCTTCATATAAGCACCAATTAAAGCATGAAAATTTATAAGTACTTTAGTATTGCGTTTTTAGTAATCATAGTTGACCAAGCCATCAAACTTTTTGTCCATTTTAATATGGAATTGGGGGAATTTGGAGAAATTACATTGCTAGGCGATTGGTTTAAGTTGCACTATATCTTAAATGAGGGAATGGCCTTCGGTTTTACTTTTGGGTCTAATTATGGTAAATTATTGCTTACTACGTTTAGGCTTATTGCTATGTTAGTGATTGCCTATTACTTGTACCTATTTTCAAAAAAACAACTCGCTCCTTTGTTGCTTTTCTCCATTGCCATGATACTCGGCGGGGCAATGGGCAACTTAATTGATAGTATTTTTTATGGTGTTTTTCTTGGTCATGCACCGACTGTTGAAAATGCTCCAGCTTTCTACCCTTGGTTCCATGGTAAAGTTATAGACATGTTCTATGTTGATTTTTGGCAGGGCTTCGTACCTGATTGGATGCCCCTCATAGGCGGCGAATACTTTGCCTTTTGGCCTATTTTTAACATTGCCGACGTAGCCATTTTCTCGGGGGTATCAACCATACTCGCCTTCCAAAGACGGTTTTTTGAACTACCCGACGAAGAGCAATTGGCAGAGGTTGAAATTACAGCAGAAGAAAGGATAAGGGAATGAGGTGGATGTTTTACAAAAAAGGAAGAGCCTCAAAATAGTATGGAGCTGTTTTTCAAAATTACTAAACATCCAAAACCCAACAGCTAAATGCCAAATTGGCTATCTTTGTGGCATGAATGATTTTGAAGACGACGACGAAATACAAGAGCTCTACGAGCACGAACGCTTTGTAGCAGACCCCAAACAGACACTGCTCCGTATAGACCTTTTTTTAAACGATAGATTAAAAAGCACTTCGAGAAGTAAGTTACAAGAGG
>CAKZMZ010000497.1 GCA_937129345.1 uncultured Thalassovita sp.
AGGGAAAATCAATGATGAATATATGACATTGTCATTCCTATACCTCATATTTTAGTCTCGAAACACACAAAACTGGATGCCGTAGGTGCTCTTAGAGTGGGTGCTTCTGGGTTAGGGTAAATCGAACCATACGACCATCAAAAATGTAATTTAAAAAATCTCATATTAAATAAGCAATATTGAATAACTAACCATAAATCTTTGTTATAAAAATAAATACCCTTTAAATAAATAATCGCTTTTCGTCTCAATACCCTCAAGCTATAAGCTGGCCTATCTTTAAAGCACTTATGCGGCATATCCATTTCTTGTGCACACCAAAATAAAAGGAGGTTATTATGAAATTTAAAGACTTAATGATTGCTAAAGCAACCGTTTGTGTGGTATTTGGACCTATCTTACTGTTTGCTCCAGTTTGGTTTTTAAACTTAGTAGGCTTATCTCATAGTTCAGGTGCTGCTTTACTTGCAGGGGCTTATGGTGCGTCTTTGATCGGACACATCATCTTAACCTGGCGTACTAAAAGCGAAGGTGATTCCAATGCGAGAAGAGCTATTCTATGGCACTTATTCGTTTATGATGGCATCGGTTTGATCATTTCACTTAAGCTTGTGTTTGCAGGAACACTAAATGTACTAGGTTGGGGTATTGTAGCTATTTACTTGTTCTTTACTTTTTACTCAGGACTTTTATTAGCTACAGGCAAAAAAGAAAGTAAGGAGGCGGTACTACACTAAGATATATAAAATTCAAATGAGCATAATTTAAGACTTCCTAGGCTCATCATAAATTGCTTATTTTGCGCTCATTAAGCAAAACCCTAAGGAGGGCCAACTTGGCAAGCAATTATCCATGTTTATTTTTTCTTCTTAATTACATCAACAAATACATTATTTACACATAACTCAGCATAAAAATTCTATTTGAGCAAACATTTAAGTGGATTGCGATACAGTTTCTTCTGACTCAAAAGACTTAACTAGTGTACAATCCACTTTTTCTTATCTTAGGATGATAATACTATAATTCTACAAAACTATATACAGATTTAAAAAAGGAAATAATGAGAAAATACTGCATTGTTTTTTTGTATATCATCACCACATCGTTTTTAAATGCCCAAAGTTGGGAGCTTACACCTGAAAATATAGCTAGGGCTATTCAAGATCAGGCCGCTGAGACTAATTCGGATCCTTTTAGGCCTGCTTTTCATCTTACACCTCCCGCAGGTTGCATGGGCGATCCAAATGGTGGTATCTATTACAATGGATGGTATCATATTTTCTATGGACAACAACCTTTCGCCTATCACCCGGGGGCATGGTATTGGGCCCATGCACGCAGTAAGGATTTGTTACACTGGGAACACATGAAACCGAGCATTACACCTGCTATTGATATGGGACTCGATGCCATTGGTTCTGGTTCGACTATTGTTACCGAGGAGGGAAAAAAGCTTGCCTTCTATTCGCAAGGGAAAAAAGGGGGAAGCCGAGGCATGAAATTCTGGAGGGCTGAATTTACAAACGATGACCTTTCTGAATGGCAACATGTAGGGAAAAATCCAATACTGACTTTGGCGCATCCTGGACTGCCCCGCTTTGACGATTTTTGGCGCGATCCTTTCGTATTCAGTACGGAAGGTAGGACATTTATGATTGCTTGTGCCGACCTTTTTGACGAGAACTATGTGCCAGTACCCATTTTTGAAGCCAAGAACGAGGAATTGACCCAATGGGATTATAAAGGCATTCTTTTTAATGTGCCTAAGCATAAATACAGAAATCTTGAAGTTCCAGAACTTAGGCAAATAGGAGACAAATGGATATTTATGGCTTCGACAGATGCGCCTATTGACCGAGTAAACTATTTTTTGGGCGATTTCGACCTTTCAAGCCTTACCTTCCAAATTGAATCAGAAGGGATCATTGATCACAGTGGGCATTATTATGCTCAGGAAACCATTTCTGACGACAAAGGGAACCTGTTCCTAATGTCTTGGATACCCGGATGGGACAGAGAATGGCTCCCCTACTACATGAACAAGGAATTGAAAAACAGTAATCCTGTATGGAATGGCTGCTTTGCTATTCCGCGGAAGCTAAGCCTTGTGGATGGGTACATCATTCAGTCACCAGTTGCCTCAATGGAAGAACTAAGGGCAGAACATTTTGAACTTACTCCTAGAGAATTACCTGTTAGCGGTCCTGTTACAGCATATGAGGTAATAGAAGAATTCACCGGCGATCAATTAGAAATAAAAGTAAAGTTCAATTTATTCAATGCCTCTTTCTGTGGTCTCAACGTACTTTGTAATGAAGAAGGGGAAGGCGGTCTGCCAATTGTATGGAGCGGTGACGTATTAAATGTAGATGGCGTAAAAATTCCAATAGATGACTGGACTATTGAAAAAGATATAGACTTGCACCTCTTTGTAGATAAAAAGATAGTTGAAATTTTTATCAATGGTGGAAAACATTGCGTAAGTCGTCAGGTAAGTGAAAAAAATGTTAAAGGAAAGTATGTTGCACTATCTTCACTTGGTGGTACTGCTAAGTTACGTTCATTGGAAGCCTGGAAGTTAAAATCGATCAATTAAAAAAAAGCTTTGTCCTTACTAGGACAAAGCCTTCTTTATATTTTAGAATTTACTTAACTATCTCAGTCTTCATTCAACTTATTAATTGCCCAAACAGAAATGCCTGTAATGGCAACAGCTGCACCAAGCACAATGGTAACATTTACATTGCGCTGTATTCTTTTCGCCCTAGAGAGGTAGCTAGATCCTACGCCTTTTTCTGCTATAAAACTTTCTAGATTTTTCACTCTGCTTTCCAACTCGTCTTTTGCTTTTTGTTTAATATCCATAATTATATTTTTTACTTTTTCTATACTACTACAACATAATAAGAAAGCTTATGGTTTTTCAAAATAAAACATAAAAAAACCGCGCAAAAATGCGCGGTTTCCCTAAGAGAAATAATATAAATTGGATTCAATTAGGATACGATGTTAAGCTTTCGGGAAGAAGTGAACTTTCCTGCCTCTAAGCGATAGATATAAGTACCCGCTGGCAAACCTCTCACATTAAATTTAATTTCGTGCTCGCCGTAATTCATGTATTCATCTACAATCACCTTGATCATTTTGCCCTCAGAGTTATACAATCTTAATTTTACCCTACCACCATTGTTTATGTAGAAGTTAAATCTAGTTTCGTCTCTAGCCGGGTTAGGGTAGCAGTTGTTTAGCCTAAAACGATCGTTAAAGAACTCCTCACTGGTGGACGTTACAAAATTGGTATCTACAATAGGAACTTGGTTATCTAAGAAAGCGGCTCTTTTCTCGGGGGTATCGAGCTTAAATATATCTGCCACTTCTTCTGGTGAAGAACCCATCCAATTTTGCATTACAGATGTAAGCACTTGCCTGTAGTCTACTTGCATAGAGAGGCTGCCTCTGCGTATATTTCCCAAATCAGGATTGCCCCCAAATATGCCCGGATTCACCCATTTTCCAAATGCCATTAATGGCCATGCATCACCGTGATCCGTACCGTAGCTACCATTAGAAACGGCCCTTCTGCCAAACTCAGACATGGTTACGGTCATTACTTTGTCTTCTGTGCCTGAGGCCCTCAAATCTGCCTGAAAAGCATTTACAGCAGAAGAGATGTGGTACATCAAAGCAGCGTGGTGCCCAAATGTAGGATCGTAGCTTTCTACTTGGTTGGCATGGGTGTCGAAACCGCCGATCCTTACCAAAAAGAAACGGGTCTTAATGCCGCCACGTAGCAAACGCGATATCAATTTAAACTGCCCTGATAAGGGATTTCTCAGAGCGCGCTGCGATGCAAAAGGATATGATTCTGGATAGGTCACCGAAGTTTCTCCACCTCTATCATATACTTCTTTTAACCTTTGGCCATACACGTGCGACTGCTCGTCCATATCCATGATGTATTTGAGCTCCTCGCCATAATTAGAATCTGGAAAGTTGCCTACATTTTGCTGATCTATGCTTTCGATCAAATCATGAAACGCAACCGGGCTCCTTACCGAAAGCGACATGGGAAAGGTATCATCTCTGCGAAACAAGAGCGAAACATCTCTGCCGATCTCTAAACCTGGAGGGTCTTGCATTTCGTTTTGTCCATCATATGGCAAAATTGGCGTATTCGGATCACCATCCGGATAAGCGGGATATTCTTGATCAAGATAGCGGCCCATCCACCCAGACTTAAAATAATCTTCATAACCGCCGCCCATAAAAAATACATCGCGGCCTCTAAAGTGCGAGCCATTGGCATTTTCATAAGAAACACCATGCACTATACCTACTCTCCCTCGATCATACAAATCCTTAACGCCGAGCATATCAGGATGTAGACCTACCTTTTCTTCATCGGGCAGGGTGTTGTCTAATTCTATGTATTTTCTATTACCACTATCTGGTATGGCAATATTTGGCCTCAAGTTATAATAGTTGCTGTATTGGTTAATAGGGATAACCATATTGAGCCCGTCGTTACCGCCATGCATTTGGAGAATGACCAAAACATTGTCGTTGTTTTCATTAACCATTCGGGCGAGTTGGTGGTTGTTGGCCAAAAGGGTAACGGGCAAACCGCCAACAACAAAGGGAGTGGCCGAAGCTTGGGATAATCTTTTTAAAAATTTTCTTCTTTTCATGGTATCATGTATGCTTTACGAATAATTATTAGCTAAAATCAGAGAAACACCCTTAGTGCGGCACTTCCTGTGCGGCACTTCCTGTGCGGCACCTCCTGTGCGGCACTCATTTACATCAATTGAAATTCAGGTGATTGGATGATGGCCCTTACTAGAGCCTCAATTTGCGCTCGTACTGCTGAATCATCTCCTGATGTTTTGTAGCTGTCCCACTCAAACTCCCACATTACTGATGATAAGCCATCTAGTAATATGCCATTGAGGAAATAATCGAATCTTTCTTGCGAGATTTCCTCAGGAAGCATATAAGTGACAAGATCAGTAACCAATTGCTCTGCATCTGCAGGGTTTGCTACGTTTTCAGGATTTTCAACAAAGGCGATCACATCTAACCAAGCAAAGTTTTTCGGCATGTCGTCTTCATCCATTCTCTCCAAGATATGTTCAGAGTAAATATACCTGTAAGCCAAGTAGTTGGCAGAAATCCAATTGCGATTATAAGCTGGAGTTTGGTGATATGCTGAGTAACCTGCTACTTCAAACGGTTCGTAAAGCTCCATTCCTTGTGATTCCATTTCTTCTAATATGGGCTTATAAGCTGCGGCCATGTCAGCTGCTTCTAGTTCGGGGTCTGGCATAGGGATGTTAAAAAAGCGTCCTACACCGGTTACCAGCTCCAAAGGAGACTTAATGATAGCTCCCACGATATTATTACCCGTTTCATTATCATCTGCATCATAGAAATGGCTGCTTATCAAAAGCTGCTCTAAAACGGGTTTTAATTCATATCCACTGTTTCTAAAGGTTACAGCCAATGGTTCAATAATATCCCTCTCTATTTCATCGGTAATATCATAATAAACAAAAAATCTATAGAGCCTACGGCAGATGTATTTTGCCGTTTCTTCCTGCACAAAAATCATATCGATCAATTGTGCCAACTGGGCTTCTACCTCTTCTACTGTAGTAGAGTCGTTTTCTATCAAAGCTGGCGCTATTTGCGTATTCTGAAAAGCTGTGCTAAAAGTTTTTACATCGGTGTAGTGCTGTGTAGTAAGTAATTGGGCGTTGGCCTTTACCTTTCCTGTAGGTATGCCTGTATCTGGATCTATGGTTTCAAACTGGGTATCCTCATCCCAACCAGAAAGCACGCGGGTAGCTGCTTTTACGTCTTGCTCGGTAAAAGTAGTATAGTTGGCAAATTCTTCACCATCTACCACCTCTGGTGCTACTTGTGGGCCTTTACCAATGGTATAAAGCTCAAGCAATTCTCTACCAAAGTTTTCTTGCGGTCGGTCTTTAACATTGAGGATGCCATCTAAGAACCTTAGCATAGCATTGTCTTTACAGACTTTTAAGCTTAGGGTCTTAAAATTACCTAAGGCATAAAATCTAAAGAGCGCTATTTGATGGTAAAGTGCCGATGGTTCATTGATCCTAGATTTCATGGTAGTGAAATGCGTGTGCATGAAATACACCATTTTTTCGGTGAGGTTGTTCCCACTGTTTTTCATGGTGGCCATCCACCAACTCATAAACACATCTGTAAGATTTTCTGCCTCGCCATCTACCACCATTTTGTAAATTCCATTTTCAGGATCGATCAACGGAGTGCCCGATGCCGGATTGGTAATGGGCTTTGGAGGTTCTGGTTCTTGCAATAAATTAGCCACTGCTTGTACAGGTGTTAAGCCTGTAAACTGGTCAATGTCTTTTTTTGATGGACCAAATGTTGCTCTACGCAGCAAATGGCCGGCTAGTCGCTTGTCTAGTGTACCATTAAAGGGTTGTAAAGAAGCCATTCATAGACAAAGTTTGGGTTAAAAATGATTAAATTTCAGTCTGTTTACTACATAACAAAAACGTTTCCATTATTAAGAATCATTAACTAAAATGGAAAATTCCCTTTTTTCTTTTACCTTAAAGGCCTGATTTATAGGTGCTAATTTTTTTTGACTTCCCTTCATGAAAAAACTCGAACAGATTTCCCCCTTCCTTATAGTTGCAGGAATATTTGCTGTTTTTTTGTTTGGTTTTTGGGGACATGGCCTGCATAATCCTACCGAAATAGAGTTTTGGCAAGCCTTGTATGCCATACTCAGAATGTTTTTGTTAGAAGGGGAGACCGCCAACTTTAAACAAATCATCGCTAGCTTTATAGCTGCCCTTATTTTGGGTTATGGTATCTTTCAAATAGTATGGCAATACGCCTATGAATGGTACGCCAGATTTAGGATCAGATATTTTTTTAGAGGCCATACCATTATTATGGGCAATACAGGCATAGGCTACCGCATCGCAACAGAATTATTAAAAGAGGGCGAAAACGTAGTAGCCATAGAACACCGCGACGATTTTGATGAAAATATTGAAAAGATCAAGCAATTGGGTGCTTTGGTTATTAATAGCTCTAAGTCTGAGAGCAATGATTTGCTAAAAGCAGGCATTGCCCGAGCAGGCCACTGTTTGGTACTGACCGATAGCGATGAGAAAAACCTACAGACCGCCAATATTATTACTTGGCTCAACCATAAAAAAAAAGCGATCAAAGGGCCGCTTAGGGTATTGGTCAATGTAAAAGATTGGTACAAAAAAAGTTTCCTGAAAGATTACATGGACATGTACACCCGTACACCCAATTTTGACATGGATACTTTTAATACCCACCAAGCTGCCGCACAAGTTATTTACGATACTTTTTCGCCTTTGGCCAATTCAGAATACAGTGTGGCCAAAACAGAAGCAGACCATGTTACACAAATTGAATCTTCTGAGCATTGTATTGCCGTAATAGGTTACGACCAAACGGCTGAGCAATTTTTAATAGAGAACATAATCTTGAGTCATAGCCCCGGCCTTAAAAAACTTAAAATACTTTTTATACAGCAAGATGCAGAAGAAAAACTCAGAGAAATAGAGGTAAAGCTGCCTTTTATTCAAGATTATCTAGAAATCGTTCCCGTAGAGTTTTCTGACGAGCACTTTTTATCAGAAAAGTACTTTATACCAGAACTTAAAAAAGAATGGGGCGACTTAAATGCAGCCTATGTTTTTGGGGAGAATGATGCCAAGCTCGTAAGCATCGCCAACAGTTTTAGGCAAATGTTATACGCTGAGTTCGACGACCTTCAGGAAATTCCTATCGTACTTACCTTACCCGAAAGCTCTAAGGCGCTAGAATTACTGAACCCCGAACAATTATTGGGTGAAGGGGAACATATAGAACTGTTTGACCTGCTCCGAGAGAAATTCAACATACATATTATTAGGCTCGTTACCGATACTTGCACCAAAGCAAAAATAATTGATGAATCTGGCGTAATGGATGCACTTTCTAAAGTGATCAATTATTTCTATTCTGTAAAGTATGAATTTGTGTGGCTACTACCCGAAAAAGAACGACCGCTGCTCACACAAGAATTACTAGACAACATTGAGCAGCAGTTTCTAGACATCGATTTTAAGACTCAAAACCCTTTAATGGAACTAGAGGAAATGGTCTTGCGCAACATCGGTAAAAAACTAAACAGGATGACCGAAACACTCAAAAATCCTTTTAGCATAGAAGCGCGTTGGCACGATTTATCTGACCAAAAACAGGACTCTAACCGCTATGTGGCAAGGCACTTAGGTGTAAAAGTTAATTTCATCCAAAAAATGGGGCATCAAGCACTCAATCGAGACATTATCTCAAAATATTTTAAAATATTTGCACCTGTAGAGCACAGAAGATGGTGCGCAGAAAAACTTTGTTACAAATTTAGATATGGGCCCTTTCCCGAAGACGGCGAAACTAAAAAGCTACTTAAAGACACATTAAAAATCCATGATCAGATCATACCTTACACCGCACTTAGCAAAGAGATGGAAGACAAGGACTTTAACATGTTTTTATTGATTCCTGTGCTACAAAAAATACGTGAGATACTAGATGCACGCAAGCAATAATTATTTTTGCCAAAATAGTAGTTTGTTATGCGCGAAGCGGCAGTAGTCACATTCAGTTTTAAATACGTTAACCGATTAGGAATACCCGATACCCTAGTACCCCGCCAAGGCAGGGTTACGAGAGATGGCCTCATTTTAGAGAATAGTCGAATATTTTTTAGAGACATCCACAGAGTAGAAAGGCACCATAAGAGTTTGGTGATTGTGCTGAAACCCGGCGCTACCATTTCTAGAGAAGTGAGCCGACATATTTTTAAGAGGCTTACTGCTTTTGTCATCAACATAGGTGGTTTCTCTAGGCAAGTGCAATCAATTATAAACAGAAGGGTCTCCACGGCAAAACTAAGCGACCGTAAAATGGAAATGAGTCCCGAAGAGCTCAAGACCCGTTTTGTTAAAGCCGACTGCCCTAATTGCGACGCCGCCATAGATTTGATAGATGTGATACGCTCCCACTATATTTACTGCGATTATTGCGGCGCCATTTTCGACCATTATGGCTACTTAGTGCCTGGAGGAAATGAATACAGAGTATGCCCTGAAACAGGCTTTTACGAACGAGTGAGAGATTACAAAGAACACGCTTACTACATTACCCGGCGAGATGCCGCTTTTAAGACCCGCAAATTATTTTGTTCAGATACTTACGCACACATCATTTTTGAGCGAGTTTTTGTCAAGAACTTCACCTTACTTTTTGGGGTATTTCTGGCAGGCTATGAAAAACTCAGGTCGCTTTCTGGCAGGAACGCCAACTACATAGAACTCGTAGCCGCCAACCTTGCCGCAGCCAAAGGCGATATGGAAAAGGCCGAGTTTGAATATGCCAAACTGGTTACTCGTAACAAATACCACCCTGGCCTAACCATGAACTTGGGCTTGATTTACCTCAAAAAAGGAAAAGAGCGCAAAGCCTTGCACGAATTCCAAAAATCTTTGGAGCATTGCAGCAACTACACGCCCGTTATTGAGATTTTGAGGAAATTCAGTCAGAAGAATGATGATGAATAACTCGCTGTTTATCAATTTTACCACTGGCCGTAAATGGGAAACGCTCCACAACAAAAATAGACTTGGGCGCTTCGTACTTATCCAAAAAAGCCTTTAAATTTTCTTTTAATGCTTTTTTGTTAATTGCTTTTCCTTCCATAAAAAGACACACTTTCTCGCCCAGTTTTTTATCGGGTAACCCTGTAACGAAAAATTGATTTCCCTCTCCTTTTGCATCAAAATATGTTGCTATTTTTCGCTCTAGCTGTTCGGCTTGTATCTTGATACCACCCGAATTGATCACATTATCTATCCTGCCCAACCATTTAAAAGTATTTGGCTCTTTTAGAGCTACTCGATCATTTGTAGCGAGCCATGCATCATTGGTTATAGGTGCTTTGATCTTTAAGCAGTCATTTTTATCCAATTTTATCTCTATTCCTTGCAAAACGGTAAAATTTTCACTCCTACCCTTACCATTGATTCGCCTTAGCGCTATGTGCGAGACGGTTTCTGTCATACCATAGGTGTGGTAGGTCGGGCAATCGAGCTTTTGTATTTTCTCTTCTAAAGAAATATGGATTGGTCCGCCGCCTACCAGCACGGCTTTCATTTGTTGTAAAGTTTTTAGCCCAAATTTACTTTCCAGCACATTTTGTATTTGTAGCGGCACCATAGCGGTAAATGTAGGCAAGGCCTCACTTGCAGGCACTTCAATATTGTCATAAGCCTCTAAAGGATTGCCTGTTGCTTGCACAACTGTTACCGCCGCGTTGGCTTCCATAGCCCTTACCAACATCATTGTACCAGCGACCATTTGCGTGTCCATCCCTACTAAAAAATGATCTTTGCCATTTAGGTTTAAGAACTGATTGGTCATTTGAGCACTAGCGAGTAATTGTGCCCTTTTTAGGTGTATGGGTTTTGGCTCCCCGGTAGACCCAGAAGTATGCAAAACAAATGCTTGTTTACCAAGTAACCAATCTTTGCAAAACCCAAGTGTTTGTTGTGCATATGAACTTAGGTTACCTAAGCTTAGTTTAGGCAATTGACTGTAAACAAATTTTTGGTTATCTATACTAATGAAAGCCATTACTTTAATTTGAGGAACGGAAATTGAACAATTATTTCCGTCGTTTTAAAAATGAAATGCTAAGCTAAAAGTTATTGTTACACAAAACACCGTTGCCTATTATAACAACCTCTACTTTTTATCATTTTTTAAAGATTCAATAAAACGGCAATACCATGTACATACAAGTGCGTTCACTACTTCAACTTTTAAGAAGTTTATTACCTCTGTGTATCATCTTTTTAAGTGTTCCTCTTTTTGCTCAAGAATTGGTTAAGCGTCAGGAGTTTCATGATCCGGGCATTATCAAAACAGAGTATTTTGTAGACGCCCAAGACACCACCCAAATAGAAGGCGAGTACAAAAGGTTTTATGCCAGTTCACAAAGTTTAGAGCTCAAGACCTACTACAAAGACGGAAAAGAACATGGCATGCACGAAGAATACTATGAGAACGGACGCCTAAAAGCCAAATATCAGTATAAAGAGGGGAAGATAGACGGACCTTACATAAAGTATTACCAATCTGGCAGGCCCGAGGTAAAGTGCATTTATGTAGATGGTGAGATCGAGGGCGAAATGCAGCGCTTTAACCCCGACAATAGCCTAGCAGCCAAAGTAGCTTTTGTAGATGGTCTGCGTGAGGGCGATATGGTGCAATACTACCCCAATGGTAACATCATGAGCATACACCATTACAAAAGTGATAAAAAGAATGGAGCAATTATCGCATTATCTCAAGAAGGTGACACTCTACAAAAAGGCACTTACCTTAACGATGCCCTCAGCGATACTTTTTTTGTATTTGCTCCTACTGGTCAAATCGCGACAAAAAGCCATTTTAAAGAAGGCAAACTGCATGGCTTTACCTTTAATTACTATCCCGATGGTGTACTCAAAGAGAAGCTGCACTACAAAGAAGGCAAAGAACACGGCACTTCTTTTACCTACTACCCTAGTGGGCAGCTAAAAACCAAGACCGATTACGAAGAAGGTAAGATGAACGGCAACTTTGTTTCTTATTACGAGAATGGAAAAGTAAAAACAGAGATGCAAACCCTTGCCGGACAAAAAACAGGCATGTACAAAATGTATAAAGAAGACGGCACACTTGCAGTAGAAGGCAATATGCAAAATGGCAAAATACATGGCGAAAACCTAGGCTACTATGCTGATGGCAGCCTTAAGCACAAGTTTAATTACCATTACGGAAAGAAAACCGGAAATAATTTTATTTATCACCCTAATGGAGAAGTAAAAGAAAAAACGGTTTACAAAGGTGGTGAACGCAATAGAAAAACCGAAACCTATTTTGCTAATGGCAACCAACAATCTGATGTAGAGTACCGAAACGATGCCCCTTATGGCAAATGGAGTTATTACCATGAAAACGGCCAATTGGCCAAAGTAGAAACCTATGAAGAAGGTCTGCTAGAAGGCGAAGTAAAAACGTATTATGAAAGTGGGAATCTAAAGAGCAGTACCAACTATTACAAAGGAAACAAGAACGGTACGAGTACAGAATATTACGATAACAAGGATGCCAAGAAACTCGAAATACCCTACAACAACAAAGGCCTTGTTTACGGAATAGTGATAGAATACTACGAAAACGGCACTAAGAAAAGCCAAGGTAAACAATACATGGAAAAAAAGCTAGGTGAGTGGAAATACTATGACAACTCAGGCAAACTCATCAAAACCGAAGTGTACGAAAAAGGCAAATTGTTAAAGACCATTCCTGCAGAGAACGAGAAGTAGACTTTGTTATATTTTAAGTGTAGATTAGATGTTTGATTCAGCGGCTATTAGGCTATAAACGCAATAGTTCCCATAAAATCGCTATTGTGTTTAGCTAAACTTTCAGCACTATTATAATAAAAAACAATGAAAGTAAACCTAATGAATTTACTGATTCTACTATCCTTTTTCTTCTTACAAGGTTGTGACAATGAGGATAGTATTACGATAAATAATACTGCAGAATTTAGAGAATATATACTCGAAGAGATGGATATTCAAAATATACCTGCATTATCTGTGCTTATCTTTGATGAAAATAAAATCTTGAACGAAGATCACACTGGCAAGTCTAACATCAATCAAAATATTTCCTTACAAGCCAACCATTTATTCTTATTGGCCTCAGTATCTAAAGTAATAACAGCTACGGCGCTCATGCAACTGTATGAAGATAAGCGGTTTTCTCTTGATGACAACATCTCAGATTATCTATCATTTGAGGTCCGCAATCCTAACTATTCAGAAAATATTACATTTAGAATGCTTTTGACACATACTTCGGGTATTGCAGATGGAAGCGCCTTAGACGACCAATATTATTACGGTGAGGATAGTCCTGTAGGATTAGGCTTTTTCTTAGAAAATTACTTAGTAGCAAATGGTAGTTTTTATGATGCGACTGAAAATTTTCATGACTTTGCCCCCGGAACTGATTATGGATACAGCAATATCGGAAATGCACTGATAGGCTTGTTGGTCGAAGAGATTTCAGGTTTAGATTTCAACACTTATTGCAAACAAAATATTTTCAATCCCTTAGGTATGACCGAAACTTTCTGGCGTTTAGATGAAATTTCGCAAACCATTGTTCAGCCTTACAATTATGATAGAGGCTATGAAGAAATTCAACACTACACATTTACCGACTACCCAAATGGCGGATTGAGAAGTACTGGCAGAGATTTATACAAATTCTTAACCGCTTATCTAAACAATGGTGCCTCAAACAACCATCAGTTGCTAAACCAAAATACGATAGATGAAATGCTTACGCTTCAGATTCCGAGCATTAACGATACCATGGGTTTGCATATCTATAGACTCAATGCAGCCAATGAATTATGGGGGCATGACGGTGGTGAACAAGGTGTAGCGACTATAATGGCATTTAACCCAACTACAAAGGTTGGCGCGATTGTTCTATCAAACCAAGGTGACAGTGATTTAGAAGAGATACTTATTGAAGCTTATAAGTTAGGCTTAACCTTGCAATAACTATCATCAACAAGCATTTGTGATCAATATGATGTTGCTTTTCATAATTTAAAACTATCTTGGCTTGTGAGCACCTTAAGTGCCGTTAAACCAGCACGGTTTCATCCTATCGTACAGCATCTCAAAAATGGCTACATCAGATAAAGAAATACAAGCTGAATATAGAAACAGAATTAACCGAGTTTTTGAGTTTATAGATAATCATCTAGCATCCAATTTATCTTTAAACAATATCTCAGAAATTGCTTATTTCTCACCGTTTCACTTCCACAGAGTTTTTAAATTCATTACAGGAGAGACCTTAAATGAATACATAACAAGACAGAGAATCGAAAAATCTGCACTAGACTTACTACATAAAAATATTTCTATAAGCGAAATCTCTCATAAATTTGGTTACAGCGATAATTCTTCTTTTTCCAAAACTTTTAAAAAATATTACGGCATAAGCCCTACCGAATTTAAAAAGCAAAACCCTAACAGACATAGCAAGATTCGCCAAATCAATAGCAAGAATGGACAAGCCTATCATAACTATGAGAAATACATTTGCGTCATTGATAAGCTTATAAACTGGATAAGAATGAATGCAGAAATTGAAATAAGAGAAATGCCAAAAATGGATTTGGCTTACGTAACTAGCATTGGCCCTCAAAATCTTGAAATTGCTTATGGGAAGCTCATGCGATGGGCAATACCACAAGGCTTAATGAACGACCAAACAAAAATGGCAACCATTTATCATGATAGTTTTAAGGTCACAGAAGCTAGTAAAGTGAGAATGAGCGCTGCTATTATGTTAAGCAAACCTGCAAAAACAGAGGGGGAAATTGGCCTCACCTCAATTGAAGCAGGGAAATGTATAGTTGGTCGCTTTGAGATAGGGTTAAATGAATTTGAAAAGTCATGGACAGGACTCTTTCTATGGATGAACGAAAACGGATATAAAAAAGCTGATAGAAATCCTTTTGAGATTTATCATAATAACTTTAATGAACATCCCGAAAAAAAGACCATTGCTGATTTTTGCATACCAATTTAGTGAAAATTGCTGTTCCGCATTTAGGCCCCGTAAGAATCAGAGCTTTTGCTCACAATATTCCTTGAGCGCTTTGGATTGGCGCTCGAACCCATCTTTTATATTGGCGATAGGTAGAAACCATATCCCCCATCCTTTAAAATCTTCGTAGGTATGGTAATGCGTAACACCCTCTTGGCTTGAAGATATGATTTGCGTACGCGTAGCGCTTACCATACCGATGGTGCTCAAAAAGCTTTTAAAGTAATAGCGCCATTCGCCTTGCTGTTCTGAGTTTATCTTTTTGGGAGGCGAAAATGCATTAACCACTTCTTTGGTTTTTCGAATAGAACCATTTTTCCAACGGACAGTAAACTCCATTTGAGCACCTAAAGTCGGTGGATTTTTCGAAGACTCAACAGCAATGATAAATGGATTCCAATCAGGATAATTTTGGATGGAAATCATTGCTTGCCAAACTTTATCAATATCAGATTTAATAACGATTTTTGACTCTACTCGCCTCATTAAAATGCAATTTTAAGTTACATAAGAGTTTAACAAATATATATATATAAAAACCTCCCTAGGGTTGTGCCACCCTAAGGAGGTTTAAATTAAACTTAGCAAATACATCTTAACTTCCTACAAAATCTCGAACTCAATCCTCCGGTTCAAAGCCCTATTTTCGTCAGAATCATTAGGAAATACAGGTTGGGTTTCTCCATAGCCTTTGGCTTTGAGCCTTTCTGCGGCAATGCCATTTTTTGTCAGGTACTCTACAACAGAGCCCGCCCTTTTTTGCGATAGAGTCTGATTAGCTTTATCGGCACCTACATCATCGGTATGGCCGGCAATCTCTATGTTTATACTTGGGTTTTCTTGCATAAACGTGACTAACTTATCTAACTCAGTCTGCGATTTTTCTAATAGCGCAAATGAGCCCGACTCGAAAAAGATGTTGTTCAAAGTCACTTTTGAACCGGCAGAAATGGGTTCTAAGGCAATATCTAATTCAATCTCTTGCGCCTCTTTCTGTTCTTTGTAGTTAAATTTTAAACTTTTATACAAATAGCCTTCTTTGTTTACATGTAAGGCGTACTCTGCACCTTCTGTCAACACGATCATATAACCACCATTAATAGAATCTGAACTGACAGCTGCGATCACTTCCTTGCTTTCGATATCGGTCAATTCTATCTTGGCTTTTAGCATGTCATTGGTTTTGCTATCGAAAACCTTTCCTTTAACCACATCACTACGGCGTTTTATGCGTATCTCCTCAGGTATTTTAAAGGTATAGAGCGTACTAAGCAATTGCTGGTTTGGCTGCCTTTCTTCATGCGAATAATAGCCTGTTTTGCCATTGGCAGCTATTACCAATGAAACCTGATCATTGTGATCATTAATGGGATAGCCTAAATTTTCCGGACTCTTCCATGCACCTTTATCGTTTTTTTCTACTTTATACAAGTCATAACCCCAAAAACCAGCGTGTCCGCGAGAAGAGAAAAATAAGGTTTGCCCATTAGCATGAATAAAGGGAGAGATTTCGTTCAGATCGGTATTTATAGGCTCTCCTAAGTTTTCTGCTGGCAACCAATTGCCTTCTTTATCCTTTTTACTCATCCATATGTCGTTTTTACCAACTCCTCCCCCGCGGTCAGAGATAAAGTAAATCACCCTGCCATCTGCAGATAGCGAAGGCTGGGATTCCCAAGCCTTAGTATTGATGTTCTTACCCATATTTACAGGCTCGCTCCAAGTATCACCAGTTTTGTAACTAATAAACAAATCGCAAGCACCGTAAACTTTTCTATCTTTATTACCAATGCAGGCAGTAAAAATAAGTGTTTTACCATCGGCAGAAATACTACAGGTACCTTCGTTATTTTTAGTGCTCAGTTCTTCTACAATTTTTGGTTGCTGCCACTGTCCATCTTTTTTTGTTACCTCAAAAATGTCTTCGTTATCCCTACTACGGCCAGTAAAAATCATAGTTTGCTCATCAGCAGTTATCGTAGGAAAGTATTGTTGCTGAAGTCTATTTACCGAGCTAGGCATAGGTGTTGGCTCAAATTGTATGGATTCTTTTTTGGCTTCTACAGCGAACTCTGCTGATTTTATGATGGCCTTAGCTAATTTTATATCATTAACATATCTGGCACTTGGCTCCATGTCTAGGTAGGTTTTGGCATATTTTAGCGCTTCTGCGTAGCTTCCTTCATTTATGTTAAATTCTGCCAGCCTAATATAGGTCGCTGCAAAAGCACGCTCTGCAGGCTTTAGATCTGCAGCTTGTTGGTAGTGCTTTCTTGCATTGCTTAAGTCCCTTAGCACAAAATAATAATAAGCCAAATCTCTGTGCGCTTCCGCATAATCGGGTGCAACTTGTACAGATTTTTGCAGATTGCTTATTGCTTTATTAAAATTTCTCGAGGCTGCTGCAGATTTCCCTTCTTCATACAGTTTTCTAGCTTTTCTCGGTATTTTTTGGCCCATTACACAGGCAGTATTAAGTGCGAAGAGTAATGTAAATATTATTGAAATATATCTCATGTACGGTGAATTGTTTAAAAAATCAGAGGCGCTTTAAATGGCATCCAAACAAATAATTACGCTTTCAATTTAAGCGCAAAAATTGATTCATAATTGTTCAAGATAATCAAATCCTCAATTTAGAAAATCTTTAGAACTGTAGGTATAACAAGATTCTGAGATTAAGGTGCAAAAAAAGAGACAATGCATTGGCATTGTCTCTTAAAACAGTATGTTCGATATAGTTTGACCAATTTGGTATTTTATCCTCCTATGATTGCCTTACATGTTTTGGGCAATACTTTAAAGGCAGCCTTATCTGCTTTTACATGATCTGCATCGTATCCCATCCCTGAAATGATTTCCCTAATTTCATCAGCACCAATTTTCTTAGACTTGTATTTTATAAGCAACTTGCCAGTCATAGCATCAAAATCCGCTGAAACCACCCCTTTTGTAAATATCAATTCATATTCTATGCGATCTTTGCAATCTTGGCACTTGGCTGATGTCTCTATAGCCGAAACCTTTATATTTTTTTCTTTTTCTACAGGATCACCATTGTTTCCCATTACAGCGATTTGAATACCAACTAAGAAGAAGATTACCGAAGTGATTTTTACGAAGTTTTTCATGATATCTGTAGTTTGATTTTTTCTTGTTTGATTTGTTTGACTTTATAACGGTGTAAGGTTTTCTACTTTATATCACTTTAACTTTGTTCACAATTAAATGAAAAGAAACAATATTACAGTAATTAAATACTGGCTGAAAAGAATATAAAACTATATTTAATATTATTTTCAGAATTATATTCTATTATACTTATAAAAAATGAAATTTAAATTTAATTGGCAGCCTTGATTTTTTCTGAATTATTGTAATATACTTTTTGCCATATGATGTAAGCCTTTGTAGAAAAACAGAAAAAAACATAAAAAAAGCGCCTTGTAAGTATTTTATACCTCAAGACGCTTTTATAGAATCGGTCTGTTTCGCAAAAAATTTAATCCATCTTATAAATTATATATTGAAGTTGCTCAAATCGCATTTTTATGCAGATAGGGGCAACACTTAGATCATTACATATTTTTGTCAGCAGTACAATTTAATTCTGTACACTTATCCACTTAATAAAAAGTAATCTTCACCTATTAATTAAGATAGGTTGGCAGCTGAGGCCATTTCTGTTACATGCAACCTACTGCAAACTTCTTCCACCATATTTTTAGAGCCTATGTAAAGAGGAGTTCTCTGATGTTTCTCGTGTGGGTCTATTTCTAAGATTCTCTGAGTGCCATCAGATGCCAAGCCACCGGCTTGTTCTATTATAAATGCCAAAGAGTTGCACTCATATAACAGCCTTAATTTCCCATTTTTATATTTACCACTAGAAGGATACATATATATACCACCCTTTAAAAGGTTTCTATGGAAGTCTGCGACTAGGGAACCTATGTATCTTGCACGCATTTCTCTTTTCTTGCATGCTTCAATATAAGATTGCACACCTTCGGGAAAAGTGTAAAAGCCGCCTTCGTTTACAGAGTAAATATCGCCATCTTCTTCAATGGTCATATCGGGGTGTGATAAGAAGTATTCTCCTAATGATGGTTCATAAGTAAAACCGTTTACCCCAAAACCTGTGGTAAACACCAACATGGTAGAAGAACCATATAAAATATAGCCCGCGGCCACTTGTTCTGTACCTTTTTGTAGCACATCCTCTAAGGTAGGAGGCGTACCAATGGGCGACTTTCTCCTGTAAATAGAAAAAATAGTACCTACCGATACGTTCACGTCAATATTGGAGGAACCATCAAGCGGATCGATTGTAATGATGTACTTAGCATGGTTGTTCTTTGTATCTATAATTTCTGCATTCTCTTCAGATACGATGCCGCAAGTTTGCCCACCTCTTACCAAAGCCCTGGTAAATCTGTAATCTGCAATTACATCTAGCATTTGTTGCCGTTCGCCTTGGATGTTATCAGCGCCAATGCTGCCTTCTATACCTGAAAGCCCCGCGCGGTTTATTTCGCGATTAATTATTTTGGAGGCCAAAGCAATATCTCTCAATAATTGCGACAATTCTCCTGTTGCATACGGAAACTCCTCCTGCTTTTGAGAAATAAATCTATCTAAGGCAACTCCTATTGGCGAAGTAAACTTTTCTATAGCGGTCATAAGTGAGATATTTGATTGCGAATAATATAAAATTAGCAAATTTTCGCTAAAATGTAAATATAAGCTGAAATTCTATATAAGATTCTTAACAAGCCTTAAAGAGTAAAATAATTTTTTACTGCTTTAGCGAACAATTAGAATTTGTATATATTTATAGTTGATAAGCTTACCTCGGTAAAGTAAGTAATTTAGTAAGCAACAAAAAGGACATCAATCAACAATACATTTGACAAAGCTCATGAATCAACCAGGACGAGTTATTATAGACAACCATGGCAGACCGATAGAATACATGCGACTTGCCGTTACCGACCGCTGCAACCTTCGTTGCTTTTACTGTATGCCAGAAGAGGGCATCAAATACCTACCAAAAAAAGCCCTGCTTACCTATGAAGAAATGGAACGCCTAGTAGATATCACTAGCAAAATGGGCGTGAGTAAAATCAGGATAACGGGAGGCGAGCCTTTTGTTAGAAAAGACCTCATCGATTTCTTGGGTAAGCTTAGAGAAAATGAGCGCATCAAGAAAATCAACATCACTACCAATGGTGTGCTCACCAAACAATATTTGCCTAGGTTACATGAGCTTGATATTAAAGATATTAACCTGAGTATAGATACGCTTGATAGAGCACGCTTTCACCATATAACCCGAAGAGACGAGCTGCCCAAAGTAATGGACACCCTGTATGCTATGCTAGATATGGGATTTAGGGTAAAAATCAATGCCGTAATTATGGAGGGCAAAAACACAGAGGACATACTGGAACTGGCCGCTTTTACCAAGGAACATCCTGTTGAGATTCGGTTTATCGAAGAAATGCCTTTTAATGGAGAAGGCGCTAATTACCCTAAATTAACCTGGAACTTCAAAAAGATATATACGGAGCTAGAAAGCCAATATCCAGATATAACCAGGCTCACCGCCGAACCTGCCTCCACAGCGGTAAGGTACAAAATACCTGGGCATGCCGGCAGTTTGGGTATTATCGCTGCTTTTAGCAGAACCTTTTGCGGCTCTTGCAATAGAATACGCCTTACGGCCCAAGGCACATTAAAAACTTGCCTCTACGATGATGGCGTGCTGGACCTAAAGGCGCTCATGCGCTCCGGAGCCGATGATTCCGCCGTAGAAGCTGCCCTATTAAAAGCCTTTAAAAGCAGGCCAAGAGATGGTTTTGAAGCAGAAAAAAACAGAACTACACTAAAAAATGTGAGCGAGTCTATGTCTACCATTGGCGGTTAAATCACAAAGTAAACTGCAACTGCCCTGTGTAAATCATATATCCTACATACAGGGCAGCACCTGCTATTATGAGCCGCACCGCTAATTTTATAATGCCCGATAAGATCTTACCTAGGCTCATTATAATGATGATTGCCAAAACCGCTAAAATGATTAAAGAAAAATCCATGGTATTGTAGAATTTTCAATTTAGAAAATCGCCTTTTAAGCCAAAAAATTAAATCCTCATAGGAAAAGGGGCAAATATATCCAATCCCTCCATTCTTTCTTGAAAGTTGAGCCACTATAGCTAAATTTCATAAAGTGGTTAAGTTAAATTTTAATAATCATAAACGACATTTAGCCTCCCAACGCTACAACTCAACAAAAAAACCACAAGCTATCTGTATCTATTGTATATGTGCAGACACTTGTATTAAAAAGAACGCCAAATTCATTCTTTAGCATGATATCCACTCTTATACTAGCTTTTTAATCATGAAAGCAGATGCGCTATTTTGGCAACCCTTTCAGCATCTGAATCCTGCTCGCTTTTTATAGATTTTATGAAATTGATGTAGTAAGCGGGAAAATCGTTTTCTTGTGCACCTAAATGCACTAATTTATGGTACCAAGTAAAAGGTTTGCCATCAAATAAATACTTTGGGTCAGTTGCAATGTAAGCAAATACAGGCTTCGCATTTATATCTAGATGCGATGTAATTTCATGCAAGTCATATCCGTAGCCCAAGCCTTCGTAAAAATCGAGCATACTTTTTTGTTCGTAGTCGATGCTATGCGCCATGCCCCAAACTCCATCTGAAGCCTTGCCTGTCGCCACAATATTCGCCTTGGTAGAACCATCTTTACTCAGCTTATTAAAAGCCAACTTGTAGCCTTTTAGCAAGCACTTATTCATGATTTTTACAGTAGAGACCCGCTCATAAATCCTCCTAAACAAGAGATTAGAGCCATAAGAAAACACATAAAATTTTTTATTATTGGCCATATTGAATTCAAATTGAAGTTGGACGAAATATTCCACACTCAAAACTCATTCAGGCATTTCAATATCCTCACCCCAAACATATTTCCCAAACCACTGCCAATTGTGCCATACCGCGGCCAGCCTCTCCTTAGGCTTGGTAATGCCATGGCCAAAACCTTTATAAATTACCAACTTAGTAGGTACGCCAACATCTTGCAAACCTTGATACAATTCGAATGCATTGGCAGGTGGCACACGCTTATCAAACTCCCCATGCTGTATAAGCGTTGGTGTACTAGCCTCTTTAATATTGGTCATAGGTGAGGTTTTCTCATAGATTTTCATGTCTTGCCAAGGGGTAGCCTTTAAGTACTGTCTAGTAAATGGATGGATGTCAGTATTAACATAATAGGTTACCCAATTAGAAATACCCGCACCAACTGAAACAGCCTTAAAACGGTCGGTATTGGTAGCCAAAAAGGCAGAAATATAACCGCCTTGGCTCCAGCCCATCACCCCCATTTTATCGGTATCTATCATCCCTTCTTTTTCAAGATAATCCACTCCAGACAAGACATCCCAAGCATCGCCTACACCTAAATTTCTCACATTTAAAGACCTAAATTTTTCTCCATAACCTGCAGATCCACGGTAATTGGGCTGCAATACCAAAGCACCCTTATTTAACCACTGCACTATGGGATACACATAAGAGGCAATAGGCTGTGGATAAGAAATACTTGTAGGCCCACCATGTATGGCGACTAAGAGAGGATATTTTTTGTTTGGGTCGTAGTCTTGAGGTTTGTGCAAAACACCTTCTATGGTGGTACCGTCCTTACTTTTCCAAGAAATTACTTCACTGTCAGAAGTGGCCCAATTGGCCATTTGGGCGTAAGCGGTAGTCCTTTGTTCCAAATCGTCTAAACTAGGATAGGAGATTTCGTAGACTTCACTTAAGGCATTGAGTTCACTACCAAGCAAAACCATTTTAGAACCACTTTTAGAAATGGACACATCGCGAATGACACTCAGCCCAGTTTGTTTTACTTCAACCTTTCCATTTTCAGGGTTGATGAATATGAGCTGCCTTTCTGTTTTTTGCCAAGCCGTAGCAAAGATGCCTTGGTCGTTCCAATGAAACTGCCCTAGGTTTTCGTCAAAACTGCTGGCTACCTGCTCATTTTCTGTCCCATCTGTATTGATAATAAAATATTTGCTGTTGGTGAAGAAATTGGACACTGCATCGTCCAAACTGGTCTCATACAAAATCTTTTTACTATCGGGCGACCAAGCAGCTAAAAAATCTGCGCTACTGTTTTCAACCACTGTTGTATAGTCTTCAGTAGAAAAGTCATAAATGGCAATATCAGATTTAAGAAATGAATTGATCAAAGGGTTAGGCTGATGGGTAAAAGCCAGTTTTTTACCATCGGGCGACCATAAAAAATTGCGTATCGAAAATTCAGCCTCTTCTAATAGTTTCTTGCCTTTGCTCTTTGATTTAAAAATAGAATCT
>CAKZMZ010000498.1 GCA_937129345.1 uncultured Thalassovita sp.
ATACTAAAAAGGAGGTATATAATTATATAAATTTATGACATGAAGGAATATTCCCATAAAGTAGCCTTAATCCTGCTACTCACTGCTGTCTTTGCTTGTTCTAGGCCTGCTGAAGATATTCCACAATTTTCTTCTAATCAGGATACCTTGCACATTGCCACCAAACTACATAAAGGGGCTGGAAGATTTGAAAGGGTTTTCAGTTCTCTACGTTTCGAAGATATCAGAGAGCTTTCATATCCACTAAAATTACCTGACAACTTGCTTAATATCAAGCACGCTTCTAAGGTTGTAGATTATGATGCTGATTGGTACAAACGACACAGACATGATGAAGGGCTTGAATTACCTCCTTTTATCATGGAGGCTATCCTAGATAATACTTTAGATACGACACAGCTTCCTACCGAGGAACAAAACCGGATTGATATTATTACCGGACTTCGTGATTCTGTTCAAATATACATTGTAGATGAAAACAACAATCAGGACCTGACCGATGATTCGGTTCGTTTGATTATGCCAATGCACTGGCAATCTAATGATAATCTGCTAAAATCAATATTTCATCGGTACGATGGTGAAAAAATAGTGAAAGATTCTAGTTGGTTGAAAGTTGGTACCCTTAGTTCAAAGACCAAGCTTTACCTAGGATTTGCAGAATATGTAACGGCCGATTTTTATCTCGACGAACGGTTCTATCAATTGGGAACAGCTGATTTCCAAACCTCTTTCTACACCTATTTGGAACCTACAATTATTTTGTTAAACAAAGACTCGGTCGGAAGAGACTCGGTCAGAAGAGAATCTTTAGTGAGAGAAACATTGTATCCCAATGAATTCATAAGTTTGAACAATGAGTATTATCGAATACATAAAGTATCAAGGTTTGGCGACTATATTACCTTAGTAAAAGATAAGAGTTTCAGTACTCAAACCGGAAGTCAAGTAGGTATCAAAGCCCCCAATTTTACGGCCATTACTACTGCTGGAGATTCAATTATAAGTTCCAATATGCATGATAAACCAATACTGATTGCCAACTCATGCGGATGTGGTGGTGACAAGAAATCATTAAATGCCTACTATGAAATTGAAAAGCAATACGGGGATAGGGCACATGTTCTCCATATTGATTCAGGGATACCAGAAATAAACAATAATGAAGGCATCCATATTGATATGCAAGATACTCCTAATGAAAATTTCTATGACCAATTCAGAAAGGCATACTGCTCAAGAGTCTGCTATGTTATAGATGTAAATAACACTGTCGTAGATAAATTCTATATTACTGATTGGAAAGATTTCTTACCAAAAATATTAGATGCTGAAAGGGGAACAATATAAAATATTAGTAAACCAGAACTATATTCTCTAATTTGAGCAGTTGGTAAGAGTTTGTCAAGCTTTTTCTCACCCCTCCATCCATTCCCAAGCGCTGGCATAAGCTCCAATCTCTTCCATGGTTTTTAAAAAGTCTTGATAGAATTCAAGTTGCCCTAAGGTTGCACTGTCGCCGATAACTACTAGTTTTTTCCTAGCCCGAGTTAAAGCCACGTTCATTCGGCGGGTGTCAGACAAGAAACCAATCTTTCCTTTCTCATTACTCCGCACCAAGCTTATGTAAATCACATCGCGTTCTTGCCCTTGAAAACCATCTACCGAATTGACTTTTATAAACTCAGCAAAATCTTTTAATTCGGGATGTTCTGCCAACCTGTCTTTTAAATATTGCACTTGCGCATTGTAAGGCGAAATCACCCCTACGGAAAAGCCACTTTCTAACAAATGCTTTTCGGTCGCATAAATATGTTCGAAAAGTCTGTCTAGGTGTCTTAATAGTAGGGCCGCTTCTTCTGGATTGTACTTACTCAGTGTTTCTGGGTTTTGCTTTTCATCGTAGCCGCAGCCCGCCGTATCGATAAATTCTACGGGTTTGGCCAAAAGATAATCCTCTTTATTTTCGGTAAGTAGATGCTGTTTTACGGAAGTATGGGCTTCTAGTTCGCCTTTGTAAAACTGCGCATTAGAAAATTGCATGATGTTTTCGTGCATGCGGTATTGCGTTTTAAGCATCACATCAACCTGTTGCCTTCTGATTACTTTTTCAAATAAAGTGGTACTCAGGCCTTCTTGGGCAGCTTCATAAGATTTTACTGTTGGTGGCAATTGAAAGTGATCGCCTGCGAAAACCACTCTGCTCGATTTAGTAATCGGAATCCAGCATGATGGTTCCAATGCCTGCGCCGCTTCATCAATAAAAACAGAACTGAATTGTTTATATCGGATGTATTTATTGACGGATCCAACCAGCGTGGCCGTAATCACTTGTGCCTCATCTAATAAACTGTCTACAATGTATTTTTCTAGGTACTTGGCTTCGTCTTGTGCTTTTCTGGCCTCTGCCATGAGTAATTTGCGTTGCTCTCTTTCTGCTCTACCAAACTTGCGCTTGTACTTAAATGCCATCTTTTTGAAGTCTTCCGCCTGTTTGCGTAACTTCTTCAAAAAGCGGTAATCGTCGTGCATAGTTACTTGGGTCTCTAAGCTATGTTGCATCAACTCTTCGCTCACTCGTGCAGGGTTGCCAATGCGCAATACCTTTAGGCCTTTGCCCAATAGTTTTTCTGTGAGTAAATCTACTGCGGTATTACTTGGTGCAGTAACCAACACTTGCTTTTCATCCTGTAAAGTCAATTTTACAGCTTGTACTAAGGTAGTGGTTTTACCTGTGCCGGGAGGGCCGTGAATTATAGCTACGTCTTTAGCAGTCGCAATCTTAATGGCCGCTTCTTTTTGAGATTCATTCAAGAAACCAAAATCATTATAATAGTCGGGTGCCTCAATAAAAGAAGCAGGTTCTCTACCCAACAAAATTTCTCTCATTTCTTTCAACCTGCCTTCTTTGGCATCGATTACGCGCTCCAAAGCAATATCCATTTCTTTATAGCTCAAATCGTCAAAAAGCATGTCTACGCCGGGGTTGCCGTAGTCTATCCAATCGGGTAATTCTTCTACATTAAAGGTAATTTTCATGCTGTTTTTCCAAACGGCTGAAACTACTCCAGGGAGTCTTTGCGATTTGTTTCCTTCGCCTACATGGTTGAATAGCGAAACCAAACTACCGGGCTGAAAAGCATGTGGATCGTCTTTATGTGTTTTGCGCTCTACAATTACGTAGTATTTTTCGCCCATGCCAATCCCCGACTGCTGCACTATTAAAGGATACCAAGTCAGTCCCTTACGCCTGCGCTCGCCGAGTGGTTGCATGATTACTTCTTTTTCGTAATGCGCCAAATCGGCTTTTCTTTCTATATCGAGGAGTTTTCTTAGTTTTTGTAGTTGTTCCATGTAGAAATTTAGATGGTAGTATTTTGATTTTAGTGCCAATAATTAACATGACTTCTGGAGAATAGGGCAAAATTTAATTTGTCATATCTATTTAATTTATCGCTTCGGTTAATTTGATTGTTCATGACTACTCAAGTAAAATCTCGAAGGGATGAAATTATAAAATACCTTCCATGCCTATTTTTAAAGAGTTTCTATCTATTTAATGTCGTCCGAACTGGATTTTCCAGACCGAATCATTCAGACTATATCACCCCTGCGGGGTTTTATTAATACACTTATGATGCATGCTATTATAATAGCACCTCTTCGAGGTTCTTTATACGTACCTGAGTAGTTACGATTTTTTGTACATTTACTGATATTGCAATCAAACTCTAAAACACAAGTTCAATTCTATTCCGCTTCAAATTCTAGACTTTTGATCCAAATAGCCCCAAATCTATCTGAGGGCTATATTTTTCTACAAAACTACCTTATTTCATGTTTAATCATCTGTAACTGACAATTTTTACTCATTGAAGGCGATAATTAAAAACAATCTGTCGTATATTTAACGCTACTCAAAATTATCGTTTTTTAATTTTTGAAAAAGCATTTTTTAGACTCAGACAAACTCAACTTTACGATATTAATTTTTATTGAATCAGGTGTCAGTTTAGATAAGCATGCCTGAAATAATATAGCTAATCTACTTTTATGATTGCTAAAACTTATGGTTGCTCAGTAACGGGTGTAGATGCGGCCTTGGTTACTGTAGAGGTGAATGTACTTAGCGGCAACAAATTTTTCATGGTGGGCTTGCCAGACAATGCGGTAAAAGAAAGCCAACAAAGGGTAGAGTCTGCCATAAAGAATTTAGGCTTTAAAATGCCTAGAAAAAAGATTGTTGTAAACCTTGCCCCTGCCGATGTACGAAAAGAAGGTGCTGCTTATGACCTACCCATCGCTTTAGGCATACTCGCTGCATCATCGCAAGTAGCTGCCGATACATTAGAATCTTACGTAATTATGGGAGAGCTCTCACTAGATGGTAAGTTAAGGCCTGTCAAAGGAGTGCTACCTATTGCTATTGAAGCTCGAAAGCACAAGTACAAAGGATTTATTTTACCTAAAGAAAATGCCTCTGAAGCAGCTATAGTGAACAATTTGGATGTAATTGGGGTAGATACATTAGAAGAAGCAATTCAATTTTTTGAAGGCACCTTAAACATCGAGCCTACCGTAGTGGACACAAGAGAAATCTTTTTCCATACCCAAAATGAATACGATGCGGACTTTTCTGCAGTGCAAGGCCAAGAAAATATTAAAAGAGCCTTAGAAATTGCAGCAGCAGGCGGGCATAATGTTATTATGATTGGTCCTCCGGGAGCGGGCAAAACGATGTTGGCCAAGAGGCTGCCTTCAATTTTGCCGCCATTGAGCCTGCAAGAAGCTTTAGAAACTACAAAAATACATTCTGTAGCCGGCAGATTGGGAGCAGGCGCCACGCTTATTTCAAGAAGACCGTACCAAGCTCCTCACCATACCATTAGCGATGTGGCTTTGGTGGGTGGTGGTGGCAATCCACAACCGGGCGAGATTTCTTTGGCACACAACGGCGTACTTTTTTTAGATGAACTGCCTGAGTTTAAAAGAACAGTTTTAGAGGTAATGCGCCAACCTTTAGAGGAACGCAGGGTGTCTATTTCTAGAGCGAAAGTATCGGTGGAGTTTCCAGCCAATTTTATGCTCATTGCTAGCATGAACCCTTGCCCTTGTGGCTATTACAATCATCCAGAAAAAGAATGTGTTTGCCCACCGGGCGCGGTACAGAGGTACCTTAATAAAATTAGCGGCCCTTTGCTAGACCGCATCGATCTACACGTAGAAGTAACCCCTGTTTCTTTTGACCAAATGACAGCTGACCGAAAAAACGAAAGTAGCACAGAGATCAGGGAAAGGGTTATACAAGCTAGAGAATTGCAGACAAGTCGATTTAAAGAGGCAGGTATTTATTCCAACGCTATGATGCCTTCGCAAATGGTAAAAGAGGTTTGTAAAATCAACTCAGCGGGTAAAACACTTTTAAAAACGGCTATGGAAAGGTTGGGGCTTTCTGCCAGAGCATACGACAGGATATTGAAGGTTTCTAGAACCATTGCAGATTTAGCAGAAAGCGAAGAAATTAAAATCGAACATTTGGCAGAGGCCATTCAATATAGAAGCTTAGACCGAGAAGGTTGGGCAGGATCCTGAATTAGGTTTTAGATGTTGGCATTCTTCTATTACGCGAGAATGGTCGGCCAATCATCGACCTATACAAACTCCTGCCAAAATTATACAATGGAATACCTTTTTTATGTGCCTTAAAAGTTTTACAACATTTTTTCCAATTACTAAAATCCAAATGCCAACAACTTATATGAAACCCTTAAATCTTATCCCAAAGGTATTGCTGCTTTTTCTAGCAATGCTTGCGCTGAATCTTTCTGCTCAAAACATCAACTTTAAAATGGAGCAGCTCGAAAATGAGAATGTAAAAACTGCTTACGTAGATAAAGAAAATATCATGAAAAAGCTGGTGATCAAAAAAGGTTTCCGCTCTTTCTCCAACCATATTGTTTTGAGGTACTTTAAGCTAGAACAAGTATTGGAACTTTGGATAAAACCACCTGATGCCACTTCTTACTCCCTTTTAAAGCGCTACAAAGCTTGTGGTATAAAAAGTGAAACAGGGCCTAAAAAACTATTGGGCGACCATGTGGTACCGGAAGGCGTTTACGAAATTGATATGCTCGTGCCCGATAGTCCTCATCTGTTGGCTTTGAGCATTAACTACCCCAACAATGCTGATACCAACCGCAATGGTCAGAAAGATGCGGTAAGCATTACCGGTGACTGTGGCAAAAAGGGAAATATTTCTTTAGACGATGAAAGCTTAAAGGAAATTTATGTAATGGCCGTAGAAGCAAGGGCCGCTGGTCAGGAAGACATCCCCGTACATATTTTTCCTGCTGCCTTGGTTGAAAACAATATGGCAAAATTAAAAAGCATGTATCCCGATGCTTCTTACAACCATGAGTTGTGGGAATCTTTAAGGGTGGTTTTCAATTATTTCAACAAAACCAAGCGTTTGCCTTTAACGCAGGCCACAGACAATGGCTTGTATGCCATACAAACTTCTGCCGGTAACCTACTTTGGAACCCAACGGAAGACAAACCACTTGCGCCCGTGCTCACTGCTTCTGCTCAAGAACTGCCGGAGGGAGTTACCACAAGGGGCATTGCTAAGGAAAAAGCCATAGCCAAAAATATGGCCATAAGCAGCGCCTCTTTAGCCACAGCTGAGGACGGCAGCAGCCTGCACAAAGTGGCCACTGGAGAAACTTTGTTTTCTATCTCACAAAAGTACAATATAAGCCTTGGCAACCTTAGAGCATGGAACAACCAATGGAACAACAACTTAGAGATTGGGCAAGCGCTCAAGGTATCTCCCCCGCCGTTTTACACAGTAAAAAAGGGCGATACCATGTACTCCATAGCCAAAAGTAATAAGCTCACTGTAGAACAATTGCAAGCCCTCAATAACATGAATGATTATGCCATACAGATTGGAGATAAGTTAAAGGTGAGAGAGGGTTGATTTATCAGTTTATACTTATTATTTTACATAAAAATAACAAATAGATATGGGCAAAAAAGAAATTAAATGCAAATATATTTTCGAAAATGATTACAATCCTTTGTACGTAAATGGTGCTCAAGGTGGTATAAATCCTATGGGAGAAATTGTTGTGAATTTTTACATGGAAAGAACTGCTCTTCCAAAATCACAAACATTTGGTATTGACAAAGGTAAAATAGGTAAAGAAATATCAGCAGTAGAGCCTGAAGATTTAAATAATAGCTTCGTTAGGTTTATTCAAAATGGAGTAATCATGAATTATCAAACAGCCAAAGAAATACACAGATGGTTGGGTGAACACATAAAGAACTTAGAAAAAATATCGAAAAACAATGAAAGATAACATTTCGGATAGTAGAAATCGAAAAGTATATAATCTAGTATTATTAGCTGCGGTTAATCAAAAGATAACTGCCAATAGGGAATATCTGTATTCAGAAAATATAGATGATTCTTGTGGTTATTCTAATAATCCGATATATCAAGATCAATCTTCTACTCGAAGAATCACTAGAAACGAAGAATATTCATTAGATAGGTTGAAAGTGAACAAAAGATTACTCGATAATTACAAGAACCTTAAGTCTAACTGGAATGGCTACAGAGGAGAACCAATAAATAATGTAATTATAAAAAAAGTTGAGTCATTAATCATAAACTTAGAGTTTCAAC
The DNA here is from genome assembly GCA_937129345.1 of uncultured Thalassovita sp. Taxonomy (GTDB): domain Bacteria; phylum Bacteroidota; class Bacteroidia; order Cytophagales; family Flammeovirgaceae; genus Chondrinema. Next base: position 7,694 of record CAKZMZ010000498.1, read on the forward strand.
CAAAACTCTTTCCAACTGGAAGAGGTACAATACAAATGGAATATTATTTAGATGATAAAAGCTTAATAGAAATCGAGGTATTTGAAGATGAATTCTTCCTTTATAAAGAAGAAAACGGAAGCGAATATGAAGTTTCTATTAAAGACAATCAAACATTACAAGAAATGATATTTAATTTTTATGCTAGATGAAAAGATTTTAGATGAAGAATATCTATATAGAGGTATAATAGATATAAATTGGGATTTTGAAAATGACAGACCTAGCTCTGCCACTTTTAAAGACTCTAAAGGTGTTTCAGTTGATAGAGAAGGAGATAGAACTGAGGATAAATGTATAGAAGCCTTAACGTCAAAAAGAAATTTTCTAGCTATTTGTAAGGTTAAAGCTAAGCAAATAAGAGAGGTAAATGCAATAGTTAAATATGTGCCACTTCAAGATAATATATATCATTCCGAAATTCACGATTCAGATGAAAGAATACAACTGAGAGGGAAAAAGCCAAAAAAAATTAGAGATAAAGCCTCGGTAGTATTCAAGAGGTAAACTTAAAATCTCAAAAATCAACATTTCAAGAAAGAGGATTCTCTTACCTTTGAACCATGTCAAAAAAATCCCTCAAAATTCTCATACTCCGCTTTTCTTCTATTGGCGATATTGTACTGACCACGCCCGTTGTACGCAACTTAAAGGCACAAATAGAAAATGTAGAAATACATTATGCGACAAAAAAAGCCTATAAAAGCATCTTGGAAGCCAATCCATACATTTCCAAAATACACACACTTGATGACAGCTTAAACGAGCTAGTAAAATCTCTGAAAGCTGAAAAGTTCGACCATATCATAGATCTGCATCATAATTTGCGCACGCTCATTATTAAGACCCGACTAGGCATTAATGCCAATTCTTTTAATAAGCTCAATAAAGAGAAATGGCTTTATGTCAACTTTAAGCTCAACCAAATGCCCAACAAGCACATTGTAGACCGCTACATGGAAACCGTAAAGCCTTTGGGCGTAGAAATGGACGGCTTCGGCTTAGATTATTTTATTCCTGACAAAGACGAAGTAGAAAACGATTGGCTGCCCGAAACGCATCGGGGCAGTTATGTAGCCTTTGCTATTGGAGGGCAATTTGCTACTAAAAAACTACCTGTAAAGCGCATGATCGAGGTCTGCGATAGGATCAATAAACCAGTTATACTTTTGGGTGGAAAGGAAGATTTTGATACAGGTGAGGAAATTGCTGCTTTTTTTGAAAAAAAGGCTGTGAATCAACACTATGAACAAGGCCTAGAAGATTTGGGTAAGCGCACGGTCATCTTTAACGCTTGTGGTAAATTCAATCTCAATCAATCTGCATCCATTATAAAAAATGCCCGAGTAGTGTTTAGCCATGACACAGGGCTTATGCATATTGCAGCGGCATTTCAGAAAAAAGTCTATTCTATTTGGGGAAATACCAGTCCACACTTCGGCATGTACCCTTACCGCACTGAGTTTGTCATCTATGAGAATAATAAAATAAAATGCAGACCTTGCTCAAAAATAGGCTTTAAAAAGTGCCCAAAAGGTCACTTTAAATGCATGAACGATATCGTATTCGACTTTTGGATACCCTAGCAAAGCCCTCCCTATGGTTTGGCATAAAAAGTTAATAATACAATATTTGTAGTTAACCCTAGGGAGGGTTTACCTAATCATCCAGCCTCTACAAAATCTTTTAGTACCACTCTTACTTCTTCAGGTGATTTTACATTGTACTTGGCCATGGTTGCTGTTAAGCCAACCTTAACCGTGTAAGCAGAATCAGGCATGGCCGCAAAGGTATCTTCATCTGTAACATCATCGCCAATAGCAAAAACAAAGTCATACTTCTCTTTGCCCAACCATTTACTAGCAGCTTTTCCTTTATTCACTGCCCTACTTTTTATTTCTATTACTTTATTGCCTTCCATGGTTTGTAAATCCATGTTGGCAATGAGATAATTGATATTTGAAAGCAATTCTCTTGCCCTTAGCTCTCCAAAATCGGTGTCAGCTTTGCGGTAGTGCCATACCAAAGAAAAATCCTTGTCCTCTATAAAAGAACCCGGCGTTCTGTCTACGTACAAGTCCAAAATACCACCAATCTTTTCTTTCCAAGATTGATCCAGTACCTCTATGGTACTCCAACCGTCGCCATAGCTTTTTAGCCATACGCCATGCTCTGCAATCAAATCTATTTTTAAGTGCCCGACCCATTCTTCTAAAGTGGTCTTGTCCCTACCACTAATGATCACCACTTGGTTTTTAGGATTACTACTCAAATCTTCAAGCAGCTTTAAAAGTTCTTCGTCCGGTTTTACAGCTTTAGGATTGGTGGCAAAGCCTTTTAAGGTACCATCGTAATCGAGCAGGAGCAGTCTTTTCTCCGAGGAGGAATAATGCTCTATCAGTTTATCCTTTGTTTTGCCGGCAACCAACTTCATATTAAGGCCAAGTTGCATATCTTTTACCCTATCTAGCTGCTGCATAAACACATCTACCCAACTGTGTATATTGTAGCGCTTTAACTTACTTTGCATTTCTTCGTTTCGAGCAATCTGTTCTTCTTCCGGCATTTCTAGCGCTTGGTACATGGCATCTACAATTTGATCTTTATCATTTGGATTGATCAAAATCGCCTCAGATAGTTCTTTGGCTGCGCCTGCCATTTCACTTAAAATCAATACGCCCCTTTTATCTAGCTTGCTGGCTATGTATTCTTTGCAAACCAGGTTCATGCCGTCTCGCAATGGCGTGATCAATGCTACTTCTGCACTGCTGTACAATGCCGAAAGCGCATGGAAAGAAAAAGAGCGGTAAAAATAATGGATAGGATTCCAGTCCATTCTGCTGTATTTACCATTTAAACGGCCCACAATGGTATCTATCTCGTTTTTGAGTTGGTTGTACTGATCCACTTTTACCCTAGAAGGCACCACGATCAACACGATAGAAACCTTACCCATGTATGCAGGATGCTTTTCTAAAAACATATCAAATGCTTCTAAACGCTGCTTAATACCTTTGGTGTAGTCCAAGCGGTCAATAGACA
>CAKZMZ010000499.1 GCA_937129345.1 uncultured Thalassovita sp.
CCCTTTGGCAATATCATTTTACTTAAGAGATTTATCATTGCCACGGTAGGTGCGCTTACCTATGTTAGGTTTACATTGGTAAACTCCCTTAAGATCCAAGGTACTGAGCACTTAAAAGGACTGCCAAAAAGTAATGTATTGTTCTTGTCTAACCACCAAACATATTTTGCTGATGTAATAGCTTTTTACCATATATTTTGTAGTGTAAAATGGCGCTTTAAAAATACCATTAATTATCCTTTTTATCTGTTGGCACCTAGGGTAAACAATTATTACGTAGCCGCAGAAGAAACTATGAAAGACGGTGGCTTTTTACCAAGAGTACTTAGTTATGCAGGTGCTGTTACCATTAAGCGTTCTTGGCGGGCAAAAGGTAAAAATGTAGATAGGGGTGTAGACCGCTCTGCTTTCGATAAGATCACAAAAGCACTAGAACAAGGTTGGGTAGTAAGTTTTCCGCAGGGAACCACCAGCCCTTACGCTCCTTTAAGAAAAGGTACCGCTCATTTAATTAAAATTAGCAACCCCACAGTAGTCCCCATAGTAATCAATGGCTTTAGGCGCGCATTTGATAAAAAGGGATTGTTCTTTAAAAAAAGAGGGGTAAAGCTTCAGGTTACTTTTAAGCCTCCATTAAAAATAGATACCAGCCTAAGCGTAGACGAAATCATTGAAATGGTACGTGAGGCCATAGAACAGGTTGATGTGCAAAATGAAAAAGACCAGCAAGATTAAGCTAGTCTTTTTCATTTTGGGCTGGGAAAAATTCCCCATCATTATTTTTCTCTTCCTAAAATAACCACGTCCAATTCTTTTTCGAATGCATCCATTAGGCGTTCCATGGTCTTGTTAATTTGTTTGTCTTGCAAGGTTTTGTACTGATCATGCAAGATAAAACTTACCGAGTACGATTTTTTACCTTCGCCTAAATTAGCGCCTTCATAAACATCAAATACATTTATGCTTTTCAATATTTTTTGCTCGGTTTTTTGTGCAATGGCTTTAATTTCGGCAAATTTTAAATTTTTGCTCATCACTAAAGATAGATCTCTCCTTACCTCAGGAAATTTCGGTATCTCTTGGTATTGCACCGCAGGATTGTATTTTTTAATCAAATAATTCCAGTTAATTTCGGAGAAATACACTTTTTGATTGATCCCAAATTTTTTAGCCACTTTAGGGTTGATCAGGCCAACCTTTGCCAAGTCGTTTTTACCCTTTTTGTAGCTGAGGCCAAAGGAAAAAGCATCTCCCTCGAGAGGAACGGTATCTATTTTATTGAAATTGAATCTGGTGAAAATATGGCTGATAATGCCCGACAAATGATGGAAAGTGGTCTCATTTTGTTTTACTTGCCAACTTTCCGGATAATCCATACCGGTGGATACTAAGGTAAGCAGGCTTTGCTCGTGATAGCCATCTTCCATTTTTTTATAAGTTTTGCCAAACTCAAATAGTTTAAGGTCTGTTTGGCGCCTGTTTACATTATGGGCCACCACTTCTAATGCTGAAAATACCATACTTTGGCGCATAACGTCTAAATCCTCACTCAATGCATTGAGCATGCTTACGTGGTTTTTGGCATCAAGATCTTCAACAAACTCAGTGTATTTACTATTGGTAAGTGAGTTGGTCATGATTTCCTGAAAGCCCGCCCCTGCCAACATCTGTGAAATCCTACTTCTGAACAAGTCCGGATCTTTTTCTGGGAAATTGGCCAGAAAATCAGAGTTTAGGTTTGAAGAAACCGTGATATTGTCATAGCCATAAAGCCTCAATATCTCTTCAATTACATCTGCTTCGCGCTGTACATCAACTCTGTAGGGTGGTACGCTTATGCGCAGACCTTCTTCAGATTCGTTCAATATTTCTATCTCAAGGCCGTCTAGCAAAGCTTTTATATGGCTTTTTTCTATTTTTTTACCAATAAGCCTATCAATGTTCTTGTACTTAACCTCAATCTCAAAATTAGTAACAGGCTTAGGGTATACATCTACTACATCAGAAGAGATGTAACCACCGGTTAAATCTTTAATTAAGTTGGCCGCTATCTTAAGTGCTTTTACGGTAATGTTGGGGTCTGTGCCACGCTCAAACCTAAAAGAAGCATCTGTTTTAAGGGTATGATGCTGTGCAGTACGCCTAATGTAGCCGGGATCAAAATAGGCGCTTTCTAAGAATATGCTCGTGGTTTTTTCGGTTACACCTGACTCAATACCACCAAAAACGCCACCTATGCACATAGGCTCTTCTGCGTTACAAATCATCAGGTCTGTAGCAGTGAGTGCTCGCTCTTTTTCATCGAGTGTGGTAAATTTAGTGCCCTCTGCCAGTGTTTTTACTACTACTTTATTGCCTTTAACCTTAGCTGCATCAAAGGCGTGCAAAGGCTGACCGTAGCCATGCAAAATAAAATTAGTGGCATCTACGACATTATTAATGGGGTTTAGACCTATAGATCTTAATCTGTTTTGCAGCCATTTTGGAGAGGGTTTTACCTTCATGCCGCTAATTGTAATACCGGAATAGCGAGGGCAGGCTTCGGTATTTTCTACCTCCACATCTATTACCAAGTCTTTGCTGTTTACAATGAGTTCTTGGTTGTCATTTATTTTTAGAGGTGTGTTCAGTAAGATTTTTAAATCTCTGGCTACACCAAAATGCGAAGCAGCATCTGCCCTGTTTGGTGTAAGCCCGATTTCTAAGACATGGTCCTCTTTAACATCTAAGTATTGTGCAGCGGGAGTGCCATTGGGTAAGTCGGTATCTAACACCATAATGCCATCGTGGTTGTCCCCAACGCCTAATTCATCTTCAGCGCATATCATACCTTGCGAAACTTCCCCGCGTATTTTTGCTTTTTTGATTTTTAGCTCATCGCCATTTTGGAAATACAGCACAGAGCCCACGGTTGCAACCAGTACTTTTTGGCCTGCCGCCACATTGGGTGCGCCACAAACTATAGGTAAGTGGTCTTTTTCTCCAACGTCTACTGTGGTTGCGCTAAGTTTATCAGCGTTAGGGTGCTTTTTGCAAGTAATGACCTCCCCGATCACTACTCCAATAAGCCCGCCTTTTACCGATTCAAACTTTTCTAGGCCCTCTACTTCTAAGCCACTCATGGTAAGCAAATGATCCAACTCTTCTGGAGTCTGCTCAATATCGACAAAATCTTTAAGCCAGTCTATAGAAATCTTCATGATTTAATCTCTCTGAAAACTTAAGTTTAATAAAGATGCAAATTTATAAGTTTTTCAATGAGCTCGGCTAAGTAAGCCTGTTTAATTGGTAGAAAGCGCATTAGTGAGTACCCTAGCTCTAGCCTTTATTTAAATATAATGCCCCAACAATATTGGCAAACCGTAAGTAGAAATTAATGAACGGTGATTATTTATCTAAATATAATTTCATATCTTTATTGAACATATATAATTTTTATCTAATATTTGTCTTTTATTCTTAGAAAGAAACTCGCATTTTTTTTAACCGTCTGGGTCGAGCACATTTTCTTCCACAGATTTTTTTGAATTAACTGAAACGTACTAACTAATTAGCAGGGCCATACTAATTGGATTAAAGATTTTTTTGTTGCGTTAATGGTTGAACTTCAATCAAAAATATTTTTTTTCGAGAAGCCACCTCCATCATTTTCCATCAGTTGTGGTAAAAATCTGATGATTTTAGGCAAGGGCAACAGTTTTTCTAACCAATTGTCTAGTAAATCTCTTTTGGAGGCGTTTACCGATATTAATGAGCATTTTAGCGATTTGCCAAGTTTGCTGAGCAGGGAGAACCCTTGTAGCCCAGTGAGGATTACGCTTGTTACAGATCAAGATACCCATGTGGAGTACCAAGGTGTTATAAAAGGCAATTTTGACCAAAATGCCGATCTGGCTTATTTTGAAATCAATGCTTTTAAGGTTAATGAGGAAGCGGTCAACGATTTTGGTAGAATACTGATAGATACCCTTTTTTACGATTCTGAAGACTTTATAGGTGTTTTTTCCCTAAAAACGGAAAAGCTGCATCTCATCAATAATAATTTTTTTGAACATCTCGGGTATCAGTTTCCCAGGAATAAGCCATTTTGGAAATATGCCGATATTATCTTCCATCCTGAGGATGTAAATAAGTTAACCTCCCTCATAAACTCTATCCCAAAGAGTGATAAAAACAAGTGGAGCCTATTTTTGCGCGCTTTTCATATGAACGGGCACGTAAAAGTTTTTCACTTAGATATTTACAAGCTAGATAAGTTTTTACACAGCGAAAGGTTTGTATATATCTTAAAAGATATTACTACAGATGAAGCCTATAATCATTTTTTAGAATCGGAGAACTTCATCAATAAAATATTGAGGAAAAATACTGAGGCAGAAGTATTTGTTGCTTCAGATAATAAAGAAATAAAATACAGATTAAGCCAAGAGAAGGTCCAAAAAGTTGAAGAAACTGTGCTTGTGGAGGACTTTTTAGCCAAATTGCAGTTTCCTGAAATCTTAAAAAAGTTCATAGATAATAGTATCGAGGCAGCGCTTGGAGATGAATCCATATCGGTTACTCAGCTGCACCAAGGCATAGAATTTTCTATTGATGTAGCGCCTTTAAAAAGCAAGGGTAATGAAAGAAGTGTAGTAGTTGTTTTAGATAAAAAACAAGAAAGGTCAGACGCCGAACAAATACAGGAGTTGAAGCAAAAAAACGATACGGTACAAAGAGAGATCAAACAATATAAGTATCGAAATGAAGCGCTTTTGGAGCAAATACACAGTTTGCGTGTGTCACTCGACATACAAAAAAGTTTCTTTGTAAAGTACGATCTAGACGGAGAGATTACGTATGTAAACAGAACTTTTAGCGAATTTTTAAAAAGCCGACCCAATGAAATTGTCTCAGGTTTAAGAAAACCGAACATCTTAAAAGAAGATGCTATCAGATTTAAATCTGCCATGAATGAGATCAGGGCTTTCCCATTTAAGCATGTAAAAGCTGACTATAGGATTATTGTAAAAGATAAGGTTTACTTTACGAGTTCGGCCATTTCTTCCTTAACCGATAAAGATGGCAATGTGATCGAATACATCGCCTCGGGCATGGACATTACCTCCCAAATGAAGTACCAAGAGGATTTGCACAGGCGTGATGAAAGGTTTAGCCTTATTGCCAAAGCTACCAACGAAGCCATATGGGATTGGAACATACTAACGAATGACTCTTGGTGGAATGAGACATTGGGAGAAATGTTTGGTTTCCATTACTCTACAAAAGCAGATATTAACAAATTGCTCAAGGTAATTTTACCTGAAGACAGAGATCGGGTAAAAGAAGAAATGCTTGCGGCATTATCAGAAAAAAAGACCCATTGGAGCTGTGAATTTAGGGCAAGGATACCGGGAGAGGAGCAGATACGCTACTTTTACAATAGGGCCTACCTTAACTTTACTCACGATCATATGCCCGAGCGTATGTTGGGTTCGATCATGGACATTACAGAGAGGAAACAAAGCGTCTTGCGTTACCAACAACTCAATAATAAATTTGAATTGGCCGTAAGTGCTGGTAAGACCGGTATATGGCAATACCAAATAAATGAAGATAAATTTCTCTTCGAAAAAAACCTTGTAGGCTTGTACAAAGGTAAAAGCCATGCAGATACCGCCATAAATACCTCATCTATTTCTTTTAAAGAGGGAGAATATCTTTCTGAAGAAAACAATGTAGACGCACTCAAAGAAAACGGGATCATAGAATTTGATTTTGAAAAGCAAATAGGTAAAAAAGCTTATACTTCTTTTAAAAAGGCCTTGCTGGCCTATATAAGAAGAGGAAAATTTGAAGAACCTTTTGAGTTTATACAGAAGAGAAGGGGTGCCAAGAAAAAGACAATTTGGATATTGTCCAGGGCTACGGTAGTAAAGAGTGATAACGGCACAACCGAGCAAATTATAGGTACAGATACTGATATTACAGAGCAAAAAGCAGCAGAAGAACAAGTGCGCAAAGCCAAAGTGCAAACAGATGAAGCCATGCGCACACAGGAACACTTCTTCTCATTAATGAGTCACGAAATACGCTCGCCGCTTAGTGGTATCATTGGCATGAATGATTTATTGCTTTCTCAGGCGCCACGATCTGATCAAGAAGAGTTTCTTTCGGCCATAAAATTTAGCGCAGACAACCTTTTGGTGCTGATCAACGACTTATTGGATTTTAGCAAAATAAGGGCAGGCAAACTCGAGTTTGAACAAAACGATTTTGACTTACACCTTTTACTTAAAAACACCTACCTCAATTACAAAACATTAACAAAGGATAAAAACATAGACTTTGAGGTTAAAAAACTAGATGTTCTGCCCAAATATATTTTAGGTGATGTAACAAGGCTGAGCCAAATTCTCAACAATTTACTCTCCAATGCCATTAAGTTTACTACTGTAGGGAGTGTAGAACTCTTGGTTTCTGTAAATGGTGAGAGCGATAGAGATATCAGCTTGTTGTTTGAGGTGAGGGATACAGGTATTGGTATCCCCCTTAATAAGCAGAAGAAAATATTTGAGCCTTTTGCCCAAGCATCTAAAGATACTTCTAGAAAGTACGGCGGCACAGGCCTTGGCCTTGCCATCGTTAAAAATTTGGTAGAATTACAAGGTGGTGAATTGAGCTTTGAAAGCGAAGTTGGCAAGGGAACTACTTTTAAGGTATTGATCGATTACAAAAAAGAGCCTAAGAAGACTGGCAACCAAGTTGGTATATCTTTTAGTAAAAATGATCTCTCTTACATCAGAGATTTTGCTGGGCTCAACGTACTCTATATAGACGACGTACCTACCAATCAACTAATTATGAAAGGCTTCGCCTCTAGGTGGGGCATTGAGTTAGAGACAGCCTCTGACGGATTTGAAGGCTTACATAAAGTGCAGGGAGGCAATTTTGAGTTGGTATTGATGGATCTGCAAATGCCCGGTATCGACGGCTATGAGACTACTCGGCGTATACGCAGCTTTAATGATAAATACTACAAAGATTTGCCTATCATTGCTTTAACGGCAGATATTTCTGCGGATGTAATAAGAAGTGTAAAGGAGGCAGGCTTGACAGATTATCTTGCCAAGCCTGTAAATTTCGATAAATTGTACCAAACATTTAAAAAGCATAAGATTTTACCAAAAGCACCCAAGCAATTAGATCAAGAATATTTAGATGTTAATGTAACTAGCTTACAATATGATGATGGCAACTTTATTGTAGATTTTTCTGAAACGGACAGACTCTTCGGTAATGATACAGGGGAATACAACGACTTTTTAGAAAAATCTGTAAAAGAATTGACGAGCAACCATAAAAGCTTGTTGCATGCACTCAGAAACAGTGATTATGAGTTGTTTAGACAAGTACACCACAAAATGAATAGTTTATTGCGCCTACTCAAACTTACTGATTTTAATGAGTACTTAGGTGACATAAAAAGTGAACTCAAAAAGGAAAATCAACTCGAAGGACGAGAAATGCCTGCCATCTTAGGGAGAATGGATTTCTATTTTTCAGGAATACTTTCAGACTTTAGGGAGAAGCAGTCTCAGATCAAGGAAAGAATTCAGTAAGCAATGGTATAAAATCAAATCTTATAGAAACCCTTCCTAGGGTTTTATTTAATGAGCTCAAAATAAGGCCTTATAGCTAACCTTAAGGAGGGTTAAAGTTAATTCAATTCCATACAGTTGCTTGCTTTTTTAAGCTTAGTCTAAAAGAAAAGAGGCAACATCGAGTGCGGTGTCTTCAGGGATTTCTTCCATAGGTAAATGCCCGACCAAATCATAAATGATCAAATCATTATGTGGAATGGCTTCGTGGAATCTATAGGCATGTTCAACAGGGATCCAAGAGTCTTCTTTTCCCCATAAAATAAGCGTGGGCATGGGTAAGTTTTTAAGGTAGCGAGTCTTGTCTTTGTATTTGCTGTTTACAAGTTTTAAAAATGCCTCCGGGTTGCCATCCCTAGAAAAAAGATCATAGTACCGCTCTATGAGTTTGGCCGTAACCTTAGATTTATTAAAATAGACCTCTCTCACGAACTCTTCTAAGAGCGATTTACGAACGGCAAACTTTATCACTCTATTGATAAAGGGCGTTTTGGCCATTCTAAATGGCAAGGGCAAGGTATATTTATCAGTAAAACCGGCAGAATCTATTAAGATTAGTTTTTCAACCTGATTAGGAAAATGCAAGGCGTACTCCCAAGCAATCCAACCTCCCAAAGAACTGCCTGCTATTGCACACCTATCCACCCCAATTGTTTGCAAGAATTTTTTTAGATGCTTTACGTAGGTGGGCATAGAGTAAGAATCTTGTGCCATTGGGCCAGTTAAACCAAAAGCAGGTAAATCTAGCCTTACCACTGTAAATTGTTTCTTAAGTATATTACTCCAAGCATCAAAAGTATGGAGCGAAGAAAAGGAACCATGCAATAAAATAAGGTATGGGCCTTTACCTTCTACGCGGTAATGTATGAGCGTTCCATTGATCGCTACAAAGCGAGAATGCTCGTTGGTATATTTCCTGATCAGTTCTATCACAGGTTGTTCTGGTAATGGTTAAGGTAAAAATTGCCGATCAAACAGTACTAATCGGCAATGTATTTCTTATTATTATAACACACAAATTACAAATTGGTGCTTTTTACTTTTTGGCTAGTTCTGTTATCTGAGCTAAATTTTGTTCTATTTCGTCGTGTCTTGCTGTAATGGAGCTTACAATGTCCATTACTTTTTCTTTTTCAAACTCTACGAGCGGATCACTGGCAGCATCTAAAAACTCTCTGGTATGCTCAAGCTTGGTTAATAGATACTGATAAGTTTCGTACAGGTCGTTTAAAATATCGTAGGTTTCCTGTTTGTCCATGAGTAAATGAAGTTAAATGAAAAAATCGATTTAAAATAAGAAAAAAAAATCTTTAGAAAGCGTAACTACTCAAATGATTTTTAATCTACAACGTCAATCTTTCGCAGCGATTTTTAAAAATTGATTCAAATCTGTATTTTTGCCAATCATGAAAAAAAGAGGTGATTTCATACGGGTAATTTCTACGGTGCTTTTTGCATTGCTAGTGGTCTCTTCGCCACTGCTAGCCAATGCCATGCAATTGATGGAGGAACCGTCTAAAGAAATCGTTGAGATAGGTACTACAAAGGAAAACGGCCAAGAGCAAGAAGATGCTGGCGACCATTCTGGCGACCATTCTGGCGACCATTCTGGCGACCATTCTGCTAGTAGCATTGACCAAACCATTGTAGTAAATGGCCAAGGCAGCATTACATCATTACTGCCTACAGCTGCCAAGCAACTCTATTTTTCATATCACCTACCAATAATACTCTCAGAATTTCAAAAATATGTGCACACGGCAATTGAAGTTACCCTGCTGTGTTGTATTAAAAATATATTGTTGTTTTATACCGCACCACACGCTCCCTAGACCCTATTGGGAGTAAACTAAAAGCTAACTTACCTACTATTAAAATTTGTATTGTACTGGCTACAATACATCATTATTCCTTATAGAATTAATTCTGAATTAAAATAGAAAAACCATGCGCAACAGAGGTGGAATTATTTTTCTGGCAGTAATCATTACATTACTGTGTTTATTTTATTTATCGTTTACATTGGTGTCAAGAAAAGTACAAAACGATGCCAACGATTATGCACGCACAGAAAGTGGTCAGATAGACTACTTTAAAAAGCAAGAGTTCTTAGATTCTGTATGGAACGAACCTGTTTATCAGTTTCTAGGTATTGCTGAATTTACCTACAAAGAGGTTAAGAACAGCGAGTTAAACTTGGGTCTTGACTTACAAGGTGGCATGCATGTTACACTTGAGGTATCTCCTGCAGAAATTATTACTGCGCTTTCTGGCAATGTAGCCAATCCTAAATTTCAGGAGGCGCTTGCTGTAGCTGCTCAAAGGCAAAAAGACAGCCAAGAGAATTTTACTACGCTATTTTTTGAGGCTTTTGAAGAATTAGCACCCGATACACGCCTAAATCAAATTTTTGCCAATACTGCCAACAAGGGCAGGATTGACTTTGATACCGAAGACGATGAGGTAAAAAAGGTAATTGAAGAAGAAGTTGAAGGAGCGATTGACAGAACTTTTAATATCATCCGTACTAGGATCGATAAGTTTGGGGTTTCTCAGCCGCAAATCCAAAGAGTACAGGGTACAGGCAGGATACAAATAGAATTACCGGGTGTAGACAATCCTCAGCGAATAAGAAAATTGCTACAAGGTGTGGCCAAGCTTGAATTTTTGGAAGTATGGCAACCTCAAGAGTACAATCAGTACTTAATGGCGATCAACGACTACTTGGTTAAAAAGAAAAAAGCAGAACAGGCCGATGGAGAAACTTTAGAAACAAGCGAAGGAGAGACACAAGATGCCCTTTTTGATCAAGAAGAAAGTGCAGATGACGAAACCGAGCCTTTGTTTGACGATGATGGTGAGGTGAGCAGTGATTCTGCTGCCTTGGCAGATTCTATAAGGCAAGCCATGGAAGATCAGCAAGCCCAAGTATCCGAATTGTTGAGTTTAAACGTACCGGGCTACAATTCTTTGGCCTACAGAGTGCTTGACACGGGCAAAATCAACGATATTATTGGTGACAAGGAAATAAAGGCTTTGGTACCGCCTAATTTACAATTTGTTTGGGCTGTAAAACCGCAAGAAGATGCCAACGGCAACTCTACTGATGTGATCCAGCTTTATTTGCTCAAAAAGA
>CAKZMZ010000500.1 GCA_937129345.1 uncultured Thalassovita sp.
CTGTTTTTCATCAAAAAAGAAAAAAACAGCTCATAAATTCAAATTTTTACAATTTTAAAATACTTTGTACCGGCCTAATTTAGGATCTCGAATAGCCCATAAACTAATTTATTTTCACTCCTTCACCTCAAAATCCTTAGCCTCTAAACTTTGGATCCACTCCTTTACCAAAGCTAGCCCTTCTTCATGCACAAGAGTGCGGCCTAATTCGGGCATCATCTCGCCGGGGTCGGTGGAGGCCATGCGGTAAACCAATATGGATTTATCTGGATTGCCTGGCTCAATGGCGTAATTGTGCCCGCCTGAGCCTCTGCCTGCTGCTACAGGTGTTTTAAAAATGCCTAGTTGAAAAGGGTCTTTTGTGTGGTAATCTAAAAACAAGCCCGAAGTATTGGCAGGGCCTTCAGGGCGGTGGCAATGCCCACAGTTAATATCTAGCCAACCTCTTGCGCGTTGTTCTAAAGTACCCGCATGTGGGTCGTTCCAAGCAAAGATGCGTGGAATTGCTTCGGTTTCAGGCAGGTTTTTTAAATAACCCGTTTCTTGCCAATGTATCAGCTGGTTTTTAGTCCCGTGTTTATACTCAAAATCTCCGTTGAGTTGCCTTGCTGTTGGGCCAATGGGTTTAATTTCTTTTCCCACAATATGGCAGCCCTTGCACTGGTTCATGTTCGGGATCAGGTAATTGAGCTTCTGTTTTTTGCCATCACTATCTTTCCAAGAAATTTCCTTACTACCGCCTGCTACTTCTAAAAAAGCATCGGTTTGATCTTCATTCCAAATATAGGGATAGGCCTTCCAGCCGCTTTCTTCGTGGATAAGCAGTCGCGTTTCTAAAATGTTTTTCCCTTTTTCTGGTTTCCTAAAATCATTAAAATAGTAAAAGTTCTTTATGAGCACAGTGCCTTTGGGAAATTCAAAAACCTCTTTAGCATCGTAATTTGCACCTGTACGATCAGGTAATTTTATAAAGCGGGCTTTTAAGGCATAATCGCTAAAAAGCGGTGTATTGAGCGAATAAGGCAGCACGCCCTCAGCCGGATTCAATTCTTTTAAATCGCCCTTAAAAAAGCCATAAGCCGATAATGAAGCCTTAGGCTTTAAGATTAAACCTTCTTTCTTCTCCTCATGTACTGTAAGATAGCTGCTGACACAAAAACTTAGAAATGCCAGTATTAATAGTGTGATTTTCTTCATTCCTGATTGCTTCCTAAAATAACTTTTTCAAATCCATTGAGTGCACAATTATAAGTATCTGCATCGAAAGTTATGTTTTCAAAATCGTTTTCTGCATCGATATTCACCACCTCAGCGCCTTCATTATCTTTAATACAGATTTGGTAGCCGGGTTTCCACTGCTTGTTTTCATCTAGCTTTTCGGCATCCTTAATGCCATCGTAAATTATATCGGGTACATCTTTTCCAAATTTCAACTTAAACCGAAACATAAGACCAATTCTACCTTTGCCCGTTGGCTTGCTTCTTTTGCGCTCGTAGGTATTGTCATGGATGTAAATTCCTGTGGGGTAAGCGTAGTATTCATCATCGGTAATGGGATCTTCTGTCATGTAATAGCTAAAAATGCCTGTGCCCAGTGTTTTATTATTGATGATTTGGTTGTCAAAAACCTCTACGTTATTGGTTGCCAAAATCATTACGCCTGTACCGTCGGGTACTTTGGCTACTATGTTTCCCTTTGGCGCAAAATTTTTGTAATTATTTTCTTTAATGAGGTTATTGAAAACCCTCACGTAGCCACCTTTTTTTTGAATAAGGCCGGGCAAATCGAACACGAGAATGCCGCCCGTATTTCCAATGGCTTCATTTTCATATACATCGGCATAGAGCGAATTCTCTATTTCTATGCCGGCTACATTGTTGACGGCCTTGCTATTCCTTACAATAATGTGCTTAGATTGCCCTACATAGATTCCTGCATCAGAAGCGCCCCGGGCTTCACATTTTTCAATCAATACATTGGTGCACATAACGGGATAAAGGCCATAGGCACCATTTTTTTTATTGGGTTTACCTGTCCATTCTACCAATACATTTCTAAAAGTAATGCCTTTTGTTTCTTGTACTTTTATGCAATCGCCTTTGGTATCTTGTACAGTAAGGTCTTCTATAGTTATTTTTTCGCAATTGGTCACCTTAATACCTTCTGCGCCACTTGCCTGATCTTTAAAGGTGAGAATAGTTCGTTCTCTTCCTGCACCTTTTATCGTGATGTTTTTTTTACCATCTAGCCAAAGGCTGGTGGTTAGGTTAAAAGTGCCGGCAGGTAGTTCAATGGTTTCCCCATCTTCTACCATAATAAATTGGGTCTGAAATTCTTTTTGGAATTGCTCTTGAGCGTAAACCAAGCTTGCAAAAAGCAAGAGAAAGGAGGTAAATGTTAGTTTTTTCATCTTCATATAAACCATTAAGTTGACTTACCTAAATGCTTAGGCACAAATAGGTAATTCCAACTTTAATTTACAAATAATTTATGTCAGATGCTATTTTTAAAAGTTTGTATTTATCAGAATAGATATTAATAAAACCTCCCTAGAGTTTTTATTATAATCAACCCTAGGGAGGACTAAATATAATTCTGTTCACCTACATAAGAAGTAATCAATCATACCTTGTAACCCTTCCTATAATCTTTGCCTAGTAGTTTATTGGCTTCTTTATCACCATCGAATTTTTCTTTTACGGGATCCCACTTTAATGGTCTGCCTAATTGATAAGCAATATTGGCCAGGTTACAAACTGATGATGACCTATGGCCAGTTTCTACATCGCATATGGGTTTGCTGCGCTTTTTAATGGCATCTATCCAGTCTTGGTAATGGTTTTCACTTTTGTATAAGTGGATTTCATTGTCTTTAATAGGCTGCTCTACAATGCCTTCTGGATCTGACTCAAAAAAGCTTCTACTTACCCTAATCTTTCCTTCTCTACCTACAAATTCTACTGCCCAACCTCTACCAAAATCTTCATGGGTCATTTCTATACCGTTGGCATATTTCATTTTTAAACCGCGCACTGCATTTCTGTTTACAGGCGGAGTAAATTCTACTGGACCAGAATTATCCATACCCAAGCCCCATTGGGCAATATCGAACATGTGCGCGCCCCAGTCAGATAGGATACCTCCACCAAATTCTTTATAATCTCTCCACTTAGGCCATATATTGTTGGTAATCGGAGGAGAAAGGATGGCATTATATCCTCGCATTTGCGCTGGGCCTAACCATCTTTCCCAATTCAAATAATCGGGGGTTGGTTCGGTAGGTAAATCGCAGGTCAATGCTGGGTCGCCCACATTAACTTTTACAGATACAATTTCGCCAATGTAGCCATTTCTTACCAGTTCGCAAGCGCGCCTAAAGTTTTCCCATGAGCGCTGCATACTGCCCGTTTGTACTACTCGCTCGTATTTATCGGCAGCTTTCACCATTTTCCTGCCTTCTTCTACTGTATGAGCCAAGGGTTTTTCACAATACACGTCTTTACCAGCTTTCATAGCATCAATAGATGCTTTGGCATGCCAATGGTCGGGCAGACAAACAATTACAGCATCAATATCTTTTCTTTCGAGCAATTCTTCGTAACGCTCATAAGTAGTAAAGCTATCTTGCTGATCTTTACCGGCTCCAATGTTGTAGTACGACTTTGCTTTTTCTGCAAACTTGTTCAGCTTTTGGCTGTCTACGTCACAAGCCGCCAACATTTGAACTTCTTTCAAATCCATAAATCTTTGCCCGAGCCCACCGCTTTGTTTACCCGTACCGATAAAGCCCAAGGTAATTTTATCGCTAGGAGCCACATAGCCATTGCCGCCCAGAACAAAGCGTGGAACGATGGCTATTGCAGGAATGATGGCTCCTGCTTTTTTCAAAAAGTCTCTTCGGTGTTGTTGTTTCTTCATCCTCATAAAAATTTGCTTAATGTGGTGTAATTTACAAAATACCTATCTTATTTGCCCATCATTTTTCGCCAGAATTACATGATATTTAACAGACAATAGCCTAATAAGCATCATAATAAGTGCCCAATATTATGGTGAACTTCGCACTGCACTCAAATACATACTATCATGCATTATCTAAAATTACACAAACCAACTTGTTTGGGGCTATGGGTAGTGGGCTTTTTTTTGTTGAGCGCACAGGCTATACAAGCACAAACAGACAGTTTGAAGAACAAAAAATTAGTGGTGCCACTCAATGATTCAGGTACGCACTACATTCAATTTTCGGCAAGCACCCAAATCTGGATGCGCCATACAGACAACAACCCCGGCTCTACGGTTTTTGGTAACGATGAACCTCATACAACAGACATTTCTATGCGGAGGCTAAGGCTAGCTGTAAAGGGTAAAGTAGCAGAAAAAGCCTACGTTTTTTTACAAATCGGCGACAATAACATTAATTATCTATCTGGGCAAAGAGTACCTATTAAGATTTTGGATGCTCAAGTGGAATATCATTTTAAAGAATACTTACACTTTGGCGCTGGTAAAACTGGCTGGACGGGTCTTTCTCGTTATTCTGCACCTGCAACTACCACTGTTCTGGGCTTAGATATACCTGTCTTTGCCTTAGCCACCATTAACCTTACTGATGATTTTTTGAGAAAGCTAAGTGTATACGCTAAAGGCGACGTAGGACAATTTAATTACCGTATAATCGCCTCTAAGCCTTACACAGCGCAAACCAGTAGTAGTTTTAATAGCCAAATACTCGATCAGGTAGCCACTCCAGCCAATACCTCGCCTGCAATACAATATTCCACGTATTTTAAGTATCAGTTTTTTGAAAAGGAAAATTTACTTAGCCCTTACTCACCCGGTACTTATTTTGGTAAGAAGAAAGTATTGAATGTGGGTTTTGGTTTTGAGCAGCAAAATGATTTTACCTGGCAAACCAATGCCGCCGGCGATACGATCACCAACAATATGTTTTTATTCGCTGCGGATATTTTTGGAGAGTTGCCTTTGTATAATGGCAGCGTCACTTTTTATGGGGGCTATTTCAACTATGATTTTGGGCCAAATTATATTAGAAACATAGGCGTGAACAATCCTGTAAATGGCATTGATAATGTAGACAATATTCTCAATGGCAGGGGTAATGCCTTCCCGATGATTGGCTCGGGTAATAGCTTTTTTGGGCAGGTAGGCTATTGGCTTAAGACAAGCACTACAGCAAAAAGTAGTTGGCAGCCTTTCTTTTCTGTACAAGTGTCTGACTACCAAGCCTTACAAGAAAATATGGTGAAAACTGAAATGGGACTCAACTATTATTTTAATGAAGAGAATAGCTCTAAGCTTACCTTTGCAGTACACAATCGCCCAATCTTCCATAATGAAACCCGCCGAGAAATAGACCGAAAAATGATGGCGGTACTGCAGTACCAGTTGAGGTTTTA
>CAKZMZ010000501.1 GCA_937129345.1 uncultured Thalassovita sp.
GACGAAAGGGGAAAGGTTCAGTGGATCAACCAAACCTTTACTAAAAAGACAGGCTATGCAATTCAGGATATGCGAGGAAAGACCCCTGGTTCTGTGCTACAAGGAGACTCTTCGGATCCATCCGATATCGAATCTTTTAAAAAAAAATTGGATAAGGGCGTGCCCTTTGAGCAAAGTATAATGAACCATGCCAAAGACGGTAGCCTATTGAGAACGACCACTACGATCACACCAATTAGGGATGCTAATGGTTGCATTACTAATTTTATTGGAGTGCAACGCTTCCTTGGAAACGGTTCAAAGGGCAGGAACGATGCGGAAACCACCCTTTTAGGAGTTATGGAGCAACTCTCCACAAAGTATGAAGAACTTGCTAAAAGACAACAGGAGATAGAGATACAGAACAATACTCTACAGGAATCTTACAGGCTCTTACAAAGGCTGAACAACAAGGTAAACAGCAGCGTGAACTATGCAAGTAGGTTACAATATTCATTAATGCCTAGAGAGGCGTGGATAGAGAAGGCGTTAAAGCAATCTTTCATCCTGAATAGGCCGAAGGACACAGTGAGCGGTGATTTCTATTGGTTCGAGGAGACCGATGAATGGCAAAGAATATTGGTGGGCGATTGTACCGGGCATGGTGTATCCGGTGCATTGATGACCGTGATGGCCATCAACCTGCTCGATCAGTTTGTAGGTAAGGTCGATATTAAGGCCCTGCCCAAAGCATTCGATGACCTAGACGTTGCACTCAGAAAAAAACTTGACATGAACTCCGAGACCGGTCTTTCCTCGGATGGTTTCGAGTTCGGGATGTTACAGTTTGACAAAGGAAGTGATGATTATCATTATATAGGAGGCATGATAGACTTAATAAGGATAGATGACAATGGTGCAAAGAAAGTAAGGGCAAACAGATTGCCCATTGGGGGCGATCAACGATTCTATAAGGGCAGGAGCTTTGAAAAGATACACTCCTTTCGGAAGAAAAAGGGGGAATCCGTATATCTTTTCTCTGATGGTTTCCCCGATCAGTTCAATGATAGAAACGATAAAAAGTTTACCTCTAGAAAATTTAGAGAATCACTGGCAGGTATATGCCATATGGATGCCCAAAGGCAAAAAATGGCACTGATGGATATATTACGGAAATGGAAGGGAAAACAGCAACAGACAGATGACATCCTCGTTTTTGGTCATAGATTCTGAGAATTGAGTAAGTTTTTAGGCTTCGGCATAATCATTCGCACAAAGAAAAGCTATATTTCTATTTGAATCCACTTATTGGCTCAAGGTAGTTCGTAAATAAATTGAATAATAAGGGTAGTAAATATATGTTTGATTAATTGATATATCCATTATAATTTAACATAATTAAGATTATAAACATGCATGAAATTAAATTTGAGAAACCGCTGCTTCTTTTGTTTATTGCAAATTCAATTTACCTAAAAGTCTGCTAAAGTTTATTGCAACCTTTTATCTATTGTTTAACCTTTGTAATATTTGTTTGGATGAATTTCAATTGCTTTTCTAATTCTCCAATTTATGTGAAGTAATCTGCTTTGAAAAAATAACAGATTAAGATTCGCTACAAAGCAAATGAATGAAATCAAAATGGATATCATAACACCTCAAGCATCAGCTTTCTGCTTTTGGACATTTTTGTGAGATTACTTCAAAATCTTCTATAATATGCATCTGTCTTTTCAAAAAGTATTTTATGCCATAGCCACGGTTATAGGACTGTTTGCTATTTTAATTTTGGCAAAAGCAGTGCTTATCCCTATCGCTTTTGCTTTTTTAATAGCGTTTATACTCTTTCCCGTAACCAAGAAATTTGAATCATGGGGTGTAAATGTAATAATGTCCGCTTTTCTATCTATTTTAGTCTTATTCCTGATAATTGGCGGAGGTATATTTATCTTCTCTAATCAAATCATCCAACTCTCAGAAAACTTGACTGATTTTAAAGATAAAATACTCGAAGTTTTTGCAGGGGTCACAATGTTTATCAATAAAAATATCGAGTTCCTTCCAAAACAAGAAGAAGGAGCGTTACTCGAGAATATTAAAGGATGGTTAAACAAATATGCTGGTACATTATTAAGCCAAACCGTTAGCAGCACGGCCGATTTCTTTTTCGGGCTATTGACTGTGACTATATTCGCCTTCCTAATATTAATTTATAGAAATGGGCTGGTCAACGCCTTTGTAGGTTTTTATTCCCAAGAATATAGAGAAAAGGCCTTTCAAATGTTTAAGTCCATTCAGCAGGTAGGGCAGCAATATTTATTCGGGATGATGGTAATTATTCTGATACTAGGATTTGTGAACAGCATAGGGCTTTGGATCATAGGCATAGACAACCCTTTTCTTTTTGGACTATTGGCTGCTGTACTAGCCCTTATTCCTTATGTCGGGACCTTTTTGGGAGCGGCCATTCCTATATTGTATTCTATTATTTCCTATGATTCTATTTGGATGCCCATATCCATAGCTGTTTTCTTCTGGCTCGTCCAGTTTATCGAGGGTAATTTTCTGACCCCTAAAATTGTGGGAGGAAACTTAAAAATTAATGCTTTAAGCTCAATTTTAAGCATCATTATCGGTGCTTCAGTTTGGGGTATAGCTGGTATGATCTTATTTTTACCTTTTACCGCTATGTTAAAAGTGTTTTGTGAAGAATACGAAGAACTTCAGTCCATAGCGCTGTTAATGGGTGAGCAAAATTATAATACGAAAGATGGCGATGATAAACTTATCGGAAAATGGCTCGATAATGTAAAAGCTTGGTTTTCTTAATTGGGCTCCTGTCTAAAAGAAAAATGAACAAAGAGGTATTTAGGGGTTGCCCGTCATCCCTATTAAAACCAAAGTTTTCTTATTATCAAACGAACTATCGGCCATTATAAAACCTCCCATTATAAGGCATTGTGATATTTCAGGTTAAAATAAAATTATGGTCCTGTCCTATCTGAAGATACTTTTAAGGCAAAGCACTATTTCAGCTTTTGTACCAAATCATCTACCGCTTTTTCGAGGAAGTAATAATAAGGAATGGCATCGGCTTCTCTATCATGGGTAACGGTCCATCCCATAGACGAAAGACTTCTCGAAGTAATCTCCACTCTTTTCTCGTGGCGATATTTGCCGCGCACTTTATCGATGGTATTGCCATCTTTATCTGCAAATTTAAGTGTGACCCAAATCTGAGGTTTTACCCTTACACGCTCTAGTTCTTGGTCAACGCCTGAATCGGCTACTTCTCTTGAAAGGGTTGTAGAATTACTACGTGCACCACTTACTTCAATATCGATTTTTACATATTGCTCAAAGTTTCCTTTTTTGCTGGCCTTTTTTAAAGAGGCTAATGGGTAACCCATTCTCGAATATTTCACTTTGCCCCCCAAAGATTCGGCAGGTAGCAGCGTAATATTGGTTTGCTTATTTACCTTATCGTAGATAATCGCTAAAGAATTACCCATCAAAGTTTTTGCTTCTTCATTGTCTTTTTGAAACATAATGGCCCACAGGGTTTCAGAGTCTAGTTCCATAGGGGAGTGCATGTCATCTTGAACAGCGAGATTGAACCAAGAAAGGGCGGTTTTCTTAGCAGGTATTTGTTGAGCGAAAAGTTTTAACGAAAGTGCAAAAAGTAAAATGGTAAGAGATGACTTTAAGTACATGGCGAATTTGGCTATTTATGTAGACTATTGATTTACTGATTTCACAAGGTTTTTAACCTCAGAGATAGTAACGTGCATAGCTTTCTTTTATGCATATACTGCGTAAGTGCCTAAAAAAACATATATCATCAAAAGCCTCTCTGATGTAAATTTTAAAATACCTGCTTTAAGCTTGTTACGCCAAACTTAAGAGTTGAAAGCATAATAGTTCATAGAATTAGCAGGGGTTTTACTTTATTTTTCTCACCATGCATAAAACCTCAAAGAATCTGCATAATTAGCAGTAACAAAATATTGATTGCCTAATTGATGCGCCGCTCTCACTTCGTTGTTTATTACCACGCCCAGATCTTGGCTTTTTGCAGCTTTTAAATGGCCGTTTTTATTGAGCAGAACTTGTGCATAGAAATCGCTGTTCCAACATCTTGAGACGTGCATATTCTGGGCATTGCCAAAGCAGATCACATCAATTTGTTCATCTTCATTAAAATCAGCGATAAGAAATGAGGTAATAGGACCTAATTGTGCCTCATTGGGCAAATATACTCTTTCAAACTTCCCGTCTCCCCTATTTAAAAGTACTAGGCTTCTCATATCAGTAATTACAGCTTTGCTTGGCGCCTTCTTAGATAACTTCAACACATCTGCCATTTCAGATACGGCAAAGTCACCATAGTTTGAGTAAGAAGCCCTAAGGTAAGGAAATTGAGACATCAAATCATCTCGTTGAAAAGCGGGTAATAATTTTTTCTCATTATTTTGATGCTTAATATGCCAAGCCATGAGCGGGTCGGGATTGCCATCGCCGTCTACGTCAGCATTGTACAAATGTAGGGGCAAGTGTGCAGCATAATCATTGTTTAGACCTGCATTGCCACATAAAATATCCATTAACCCGTCTTGATTAATATCTGCAGTGGCTACGCTATGCCACCAACCCTCAGGAGAGGCTGCTATCTCAACAAGATTAAATTTCTTACCGTCCCACTTGAGATAAGCGATTTTTTGCCATTCTGAAGCAAGGATAATTTCGTTAACTCCATCCTTATCTAAGTCTACTTTGGTGGCATCGCTTACCATGGCTATTTTTCCCTTGTTGGGCAGATAGGCAGCGCTTTTGTCTGTAAAAACCCCATTTTCATTTTCTAATAAATAAGCGTCAGGTATTGAAGGGTATAAACCGGTGACCATCCTTCCAAAAACTAAAAGATCCAAGTCGCCATCTTGATCAAAATCTAGGGGAATAAGCGACTTGGTAAAGGTTTTTAAGTCGGGCAATCTATCTTTTGCGTATATTAAGCCTTTATCGGTTTGTAGGTACAGTCGGTCTTGTAGGGATTCGTGCCCTTGCCAAAAGTTGGTGTTGCCGCTGCAAACATACAAGTCTAGGTCGCCATCGTTGTCTGCATCGAACCATGCTGCACCGTAGTCTTCAAACTGTCCGCCTTTATCAAAAATTACCTTTTCAAAAACTTGGGGCGCTGTTTGTCTAAAATAAATACCTTTTTGTTCTAGTCCTGAGCCCACATAAAAATCCAATAAGCCATTTTGGTCGATATCTGCTACAGCCAAAGGTGGGTTTTCTTTCGAAAAGGTTTGGTGCAACAGGCTTTGTTTTTCCATATCGCCATAAGGTATGGCGGGTTGGTGTATCCATTTTAAGTTAAGTGGCAAGGGCTCAATAAGCTTTTTTCCATTGTAAGAGTCATTCTCTAATAGGGTTCGCT
>CAKZMZ010000502.1 GCA_937129345.1 uncultured Thalassovita sp.
CAATAAAACAAAAAGCCGATTTTTGACTTAAATAGGGAATCTTTCGCTAAAAATCGCGAATCTCGCAGTTTTACGAGAGGTCTGGCCGCTACTGCTATAGGAAAGTCCCAACTAGAGGTATGATGTGCTAAAATCAACACGTACTTTTTTATCTCTTTGGAGCGAGCGCCCTTTATTTTCCAACCTATGAGCCACAAAAAGTAGCGGTAGAACAGGTGAATCAAAAACATGTCGGTAAATAGTAAGGTGTATTTGTTGGTAAGTACTTGGCAAAAATAGCAATCCTTGGATTAATACCGCACCCTTACGCTGCCCATTACAAAGCTACCGTGAATCACTAGATGAAATGCCCAACCTTCCTCATCCACATTTTTATTTTTATCAAACAAATGCATCAAAATATTTTTCTTCCTATGCGAATATTCACCCAAAATTAACTGTATCGGCCTAGAAACTGAGGTGCCTGGTGGTACATAAATATTAACTTCGCCTAAGCCTCCGTGTATGTGTAGATGCACTTCTTTGCCTGCCAGTTCTGGATTCTTTAGGTTTATTTTTGTATTTCCTAACCAACAGTCTACATTTATTTGGCAAGTATCGCCTTGTACCTGTGCGTTTTCTGCTTTTATCTTAATATTGCCCAGTAATATAGTAAAACGCTCAGCTCTATTTGTAATCACGGATAGCGGATAAGTCTGCTCACTCATGATTACTTTATGTGCTTGGCCAAGCATTTCCTTTGGCCTATATTCTGTTGTAAACTGTGAATGTGAGGTTTCTACAGATTGCTTTTTCTCTGGGAAAATCCCTAATTTTATTTGTTGAGGAAAATCATACAATACTTCTTTGAGTTCTTCAACTGTTTTTGCCTCGTAAGCCAGGGTCAGCCGCTGTTCGTAACTAGTTTCATCCAGATTTCCTTCTAAATAAGCCTGTTCTAGTGTTTTTACAACTTCCTCTCTTTTTTTGGGTAAACCGTATGCCATTTTTTAAATCTATCTTCTCGGTTTATAATAAAATAATGCGGACTTTTCTTGATACGTCGATATAATTTAAGAAAACTAACATAAATGACCATAAAACTTTTATCAAGAAGAGAACAGAAATAAGACAAAAGGCATAGACAGTATAGCAAGCAAGGTTTCTAAAGTGATGATTCTTGCCATAAGCGGTTGGTCTCCTTTTAGTTGACCCGCCAAGATATACGAAGAAACCGCACATGGCACTGC
Organism: uncultured Thalassovita sp.; assembly: GCA_937129345.1. GTDB lineage: Bacteria > Bacteroidota > Bacteroidia > Cytophagales > Flammeovirgaceae > Chondrinema. The sequence goes on from CAKZMZ010000502.1 coordinate 1,230, forward strand.
ACCTATAAGCAAAACAGGCAATAATACATCTGCCGATATTTTTAACGTATTTCCCAGAAAATAAATCGCAAGGGGTAACAATCCCAACTTTAGTGTTGATGCAAGCATAGTCGATTTCCATTGTATAAAAATACCTTTGAGCAAGAGTCCATTGCCTACCGATAGTAAGCCCAACGGCAAGGCAGCCTTACTCATAATGCCCAAAAGATCAGCACTGCCAAAGGGTAACTTTATTTGAGTGAGATTCAAAAAAATACCTAGTAAACAGGCCAAAACAAGCGGATTTGTAAAAATATTCCTCAAAATAGCCTTGGGGTGCTTTCCATTTTCTGTAATGTAAAAAGCAAAAGCCGATACACTTAGCACGTTTACCAAGGGTACGATCCATAACAAACACAAGGCGGCTACAGTTAATCCTGCCTCGCCAAATAAAGAACCTGCGGTAGCTAGAGCTACATAGGTATTTGGCCTTATGCTGCCTTGAAAAACAGAGGGCACACTTCTAGGTTGTATATTTAAAAATTTAGATGCAAGTGCAGAAAGTAGGGCAATCAGAAGGGTACTTGTAGGTAAGAGCATGCCTATCTGAAAAAAGGTCTCCCCACTGATTTTAGCCAAGGCCAGTTTTTCTACCAACAAAGAGGGCAGCAACAAATAGTAGGTCAACTTATCTGCCATAGGCCAAAAGCCCTTACCAGGGAAAGCCCGCTTTCTGAGTAATGCGCCAATCATCACCAAAGCGAATACTGGAATAATGGCTTTTAGAATGATGAGCATTAGATATCAAAATTGTAAAAACCCTCCCTAAGGTTTTTTATAAAATCTACATTTTTATTTATGTGGGATTAACCCTAGGGAGGGCTAAAGTTGCTTTTTATTTTTACCACCTATTAGCCGTGGCTAAATTTTTAATCCAGTAAAGAAGCGATGTCTTCTCTACTCAGCTTCTTAATAAAGCTTTCTTCAGTTGTGATCAGGTCGGTCGCTAATTTTAGTTTTTCTTGCTGCAAGGCCAAGATTTTTTCTTCCACTGTATTTTTAGTGATAAACTTGTAAGTAAATACCCGATTTTCTTGCCCAATTCTATGTGCACGATCAACCGCTTGCTGCTCTATGGCAGGGTTCCACCAAGGGTCTAAAATAAAAACATAATCTGCCGCAGTAAGGTTGAGGCCTAAGCCTCCTGCCTTCAATGATATTAAAAATACTTTTAGTTTTTTATCGGTTTGAAATGCCTCAACCACCGACTGCCGATCTTTTGTAGCGCCATCTAAGTAAGCATAATCAATTTTCCGTTTTTCCAACTCTTCTTTTACTATGCTCAAATGCTTAACAAACTGGCTAAAAATCAATATCTTATGGTCTTCTTCTAGCGCAGTCTCTAACATATACATCAAATCTTCTAACTTACCAGAACCACTGTCCGATTCGCTATCTACCATTTTAGGATGATTTGCCAACTGCCGCAATTGCGTAAGGCCTTGCAATAAAACCATCTGAGACTTAGACACCCCAAACTGCTCAATTTCTTCTAAGATTTTATTTCTGAAGAAAGACTTCACTTCCTCGTATTTTTTTTCTTGCTGGGCAGTCATAGAAACGTATTGGATTTTTTCCGTTTTCTCGGGCAAGTCTCTAGCCACTTGTGACTTGTGTCTTCTTAAGATAAAGGGCTTGATCAAAGCGTGAAGTTTTTTCTTTTTGGCCTCATCTTTTAGTCTTTCAATTGGCTGTTGGTACTCTCGCTTAAAATATCTTTCTGTGCCCAAAAGCCCCGGGTTTACGAAATTCATCTGCGACCACAAATCTAAAGTCGTGTTTTCTATTGGTGTGCCAGTCAAAATCAATCTTTTTCTAGCGCGCAATTCCTGCACATTTTGCGCAATAATGGATGCAGGGTTTTTTATTACCTGAGATTCATCTAAAATTACATAATCGAAATAGTAATCTTTCAGTATTTCTATGTCTATGCGTACAATGCCGTAAGAAGTAAGTACCAGGTCATATTGGTTAAAATTGCTTACATCCTTGTCTCTGTTGGTGCCCGTGTAAGAAAATACTTTGAGATTTGGAGTAAATTTTCGGGCTTCCATTTCCCAATTGTACAATAGCGAAGTTGGCATGACCAGTAAAGAGGCACCTGTGTTTTCTTGTGCTTTTCTTTTTTGGAGCAGGGCAAGAGTTTGCACAGTTTTACCCAGTCCCATATCATCGGCAAGACACCCACCAAAGTTGTAGTCAGATAAAAAGTTAAGCCAATTGTAGCCAGCCTGTTGGTAGGGCCTTAATTCTCCTTTAAAGTTCTCTGCAATTGGAATTGGATCTATGCGCCTAAAGTCTTTTAGTTTACCGAGTTTTCTGCTCATGGTTACCTTGGCCAAATTTCCTGAGCGTAACTCTTGCACCAAACTCAGGTGATGTTTGTGCAAGGCCGGTTGATCATTATGTTCGTGCACGAAGTGGAACAAGTCTGCATATTTTGTAAACCAGCTTTCTGGAATTACCGCTACTTCTCCATTGGGCAACTCAATTTCTGTCTTGTTCTTTACAATGAGTTTTCTAATCTGCAAAAACGGTATTTCATATTCGCCAAAATGCACTTTAGCATGTATATCGAACCAGTCGTGCCCCTCACTAATATCTACACTTAAGCTACTTTTGCCAATAAAATACTTTTTACCCGCTTCTTTATCTTGCTTTATTACTATGCCTTCGTTCTGTAGCTGCTTTAGATTAGAGCTGATAATGTCAAAAGCGGTGGCTTTTTCTATGAGTGTCTTTCCGTTCTTAACAGGCAGGCCAATCTCTGACAATTTTTCTACAATCTCATTTTCGCGCTCTACTTTCCTAGCAATTTTATGGAAAACATAGAACTCCCTTTCGGATTTATCTTCCTCAGGTTTAATGAGTTCTTTTTGAGATTTTACAGAAACCTTTCTTTTATCTGAAGGGCCAAAGCTGTATTTACCGTAGTCAAACTTTAATGAGAGTACAATTTTTTCGGTTTGTTCTGTTTGCTCTTCTTCGGCCTCTTCTTCAAACAAACTGCCATTGGTATTGGCTACGCAGTTTTCTATATGTAAGGTGGGCACGAGGTCGTACCGTTCATACTCAATTTTGATGTCTCCCTTGGTAAAAACATTAAAAGACTCTATTAGCGGCGCGACAAACTTTTTGTAATAAGTCTCTTCCATACCTTTTGAAATAGATATGAAGTTTTTCCTTAAAAAGGGCTTTAGCTTTTTACCGTCTACGCCCTTCTCAAAAGAGTAAATATGCCCATCTACCATAAGCCAAGCAGGGGTATCACAGAGAATTATAGCATTGCGGTACTTAAATTCAACTTTTTCCCCCTCGTGCTTTATGGTAGGATAATATTGCGTATCGTTTTCATTCCTAAAAAAATGAAACCTTACCGTGGCCTTATTAGGCTCAACAATTAATTTTCTGTAAGTAGGCTCACCGTCTTTGGCCATTTCGTACACCTCTTTGCCAGGCAATAAGCTCAAGACCTTGTTCCGCTTTCTTTCCATAAAATTATGGATTTCACCTTGTAAGGCTGCGTCTTTTTTATTGGAGTTGTAAACGGCATCAAAAAACTTGGAAGGCAACACTTTTTTGTCATAGAACTTTTTCATGATTTTGTCCTGCTGCATCGCGTCCATCAGTTCTATCAACTCATAATCGGTAGCATCTAAGCCTGAGGCAAACTCTTTGGCATTCATGCTAGAAATATTCTGACTTCTTAATGTGAGGTTTCCATAATCGTTCACTTCCACAACATAAGACTCGAACATATAGCCGAGGTATTCGTGTTCAAATAGAGAGTAAACAAGTTGAAATGGCTTTTTTGGTGAAACTTTCATGAAAGTCGAAAAAAGTAAATTCGTTAGCGCTTTAAAGATTCTCAGTGGCTATGTACCGAGAAAACAACTAAATTAATGGAATAAAATGGATATTAAAAGCGCTGAGGGCAGGATAGTGCACTGAGGGCAAGCCGCTACAATAGCTTACTTCTTTAAAAAAGAACTTATTCTTCAAGAATAAATTCATAAGCACCAATATCGGGCTGTGCATCTCTTTGCTTGCCAAGTAAATCTGTGGCAATGTCTAATTGCAAGCCTGCATTTATCGCCGGACTTTCTCCTAGTGAATCTAATCGGTAATCGTCTGAAAATTCATCGTAGAATAATGGGTCTTGGTTTACAAGATTGTCTTCTTCCAGATCAGATAAATTGCTCTTTATAATATTTTGCTCGATGTTTACCGAAAACCCTGCCTCTGAAATGGCCTCTAACAGCAATTCGTCTTGAACCCTTCCCCATATAATATTATTTTGGAGTACTGCATTTAAATCCTCGGCCAATACTTCTGTTTCGCTGAGTTGAAGAAAATTGCTCATAACGAAAGAGGGCTCATCTCTAAATACCTCTCTTGAAAGTGCCGAAAAAGTATTGTGCTGCATTACATAGTTTCCGCCAGCCACAATATTTACACTGCGCTCTACGCAAGAATGGATCAAAGAATTGAATATGGTCAAATCTGATGAAATACTCTGCACGCCACTTAAGGCCATATTACTGATCTCGGTATTACTCACTATTAAGTCAGGGATGTTATCGTTGTCTGGCGTGCCAAGATATAGACCGATGTTGCCATTTTTAATTTTGGCATACTCTATTGAATTGTCTCTACTGCTTTGTAAAAAGAAAATGCCATCCCATTGTCCTGGAGTTTCATTGTAAGGAAAATCGTTTCTTATGCCCGAAATGGTAACAGGCTGATCTAAAGTTCCTTTGATTTTTATCTTGCCACCTACAAAAAGTGAGGCACCGGGTGCCAATCGTACCCGCGTACCAGCCTGCATCTCAAGCGTACAACCTTCTGGCACTAGCAGAGAATCATAGATTATGTAGGGGCGCAGACTGTCCCAAGTAGTATTACAGGCAAGGGGCTGTACGCCACCGCTTCTAAAAAAAAAACCATCCTGCCCCCAAGAGACTAATTTTATATCTTGTCTATTTCCATTGGTTTCAAAGACCACAGAGTCTTGTACTACAAAAGGAAGGTTTTGATCTTGCGGGTCTATGCGCACTTTTACCAATACCAATAAACTGTCTTTACCAAACAGTTTGGTGTTATTCAGTCGGTTAGATTCAAAACCGTTAATGATAAGGGAATAAGGTGAGTCACTTTGCTGGCCCAACTCTATACGATCAATGATCAATGCGTTGTCTGAAGGGTTATAAACCTTGAACCTTTTTGTTATGCTGCCCAAGCTAGTAAATACCGTATCGAAAAAAACGGTATCGGTAGAGAAGCTTAATTGGATGTTGGGGTCGGTATTGATTTTCTCTTCTTCAAGCTCACAGGCATTCAAAAACAAAAGAAGGCTCCCGGCAAAAAATAGGTTAAAAAATAATTGAAGTGGCTTCAAAGTTTGATTATGTTTTTTGTAATAGTAAAATTACGAATTACTATAACTCAACTAGCTAATAAAATATTTAATCGGTATTTGATGATAATGGTTCTTTCTATACGACAGAATTCATTTTTTTTGCTTTAAAATTCCAAGTATATTAAATCCTATGCAAATTACAGGAATCGTTCCGGCCGGCGGTAGTGCTACGCGCATTAGTCCTTTGCCATGCAGCAAAGAAATTGTTCCCATGGGTTTTAGAAAACTTACCGATGGCAGTAAAAAACCCAAAGTAGTTTCGCATTATCTATTAGAAAAATACCAAGCTGCAGAAGCTACCCGCACTTTTTTTATCTTAAAGCCCGGCAAATGGGACATACCTGCCTATTACGGAAGTGGGCAAATGCTAGACATGCCCTTGGCCTACCTAACTATGGATTTGCCCTACGGTGTGCCCTACACTCTTGATCAAGCTTATCCTTTTGTTAAAGATGACACGGTGCTGTTGGGCTTTCCTGATATTATTTTTAAAGGAGATGATATTTTTAAAAGAAAGGTGACAGCATTGAAAAGCTGGAAGGTAGACGTAGTGCTAGGCATATTTCCTGTAGCCGATGCCGCCCAAGCGGCCAAATGCGATGTGGTTGCTTGGAATGAAAAAGAAAACACCATAGATCAAATCGTAATCAAATCTAAGAATACGCCCTTGAGAAAAAGCTGGCTCACGGCTGCCTGGTCTCCAGTTTTTACCGAGTTTATGCATGCTTTTTTACAGAAAGACTTAGAAGAAAGAAAGGCAAACCCACAAAAGCCAGAGCTATTTATGGGGCACGTGCTGCAAGCCGCTTTAAAAGAAAAGCTACATATAAAAGGTGTTTTCTTTAAAGATGCCGAGTACATAGACATTGGCACACCAAACGATTTTATTAAAGCACAGCAAGGACATTTAACGGATTGGGTTTAATCGAGTTCCTCCCCCGCAGCTCTAAACAAAGGATCTGCTGCCTGTAATATCTTATTCTTCAATCTGTAAGGATAACCTGGCCTTTCTTCTAAAAATTGCTTTATTATAAGAACGGCAGATTTAGACCGATGCCCATTAAAAACCGAAACCAACCAACGTTTGGGAAAAAATATGTCTCCACTTTGCTGTATCTCTTCCAAAAGCGCTAAGCTTTCTTCCAGATATTTTTCAGACTCTTTAGCCCTTAGTGGATGATGTAGGTAAGCAAGGGCTTGTAATACCCAAGGCTCATGCGTTCTGTTGGCTTCATCTTTTAGCATTTCGAAAAACTGGTCTCGCTCTGCTTGCTTTGAAGAAAGCGCAGGCATTACAAAGCGAAGCCTAGCTCTGCGGTCAGGATTCTTGATACGCTCTAACTGTTTTTTTAAGATGTCTTCTGCAAGGTTAGAATTCCTTAATGCGATTTCGCAGGCTATTTGAGTGTAATCATTCTCAGATAAAACCATATCGTTCATGAGCAGGTCACCATCCCAAATGAGTTTTAGGCGGGTAATGGCCTCTTCTGTTTGAGCAATTTTTAAATAGGTTTTAAAATAAGCCGCTTTGGCACTCTGCCCTGGAGCTGCATCCATAATTTTCCAAAGTAGTTTTTCTAACTTATCAGCTATGGCCAAACGATCTTTGGCAGAATAATAGCGCCAATAAATCTCTTCTAAATAACCCAAAAGGTTTTGCGAGTTAAGTGGCTCATTTTCTTCGGGAATGGCCTTCATGAGCATTTTCATAAAAACATCAAAAGGGATTTTCCGCCTAAGTACCTCTTCGTAAATAGCGATCCAAGCACTGCCTCGTAATACAGGATCCTGTACTTTGTGGACGTTTTTTATCAAATACTGCCTGCTGTCTTTATCCAAACCAAAGTAACCATAGCCCGTGCCATCGCTATTGATCAAAATAAAGTCTTGCCGCTTTAGTCCGATTGCTTCTTTAACCGAAGTAACCCTACCATCCAACATAATAGGAATAGTCTGCACTTTACCGTCATTTACCAAAGTAAGCAATACCTTTTGCTGCCAAAATTTACCTGAGGCCGTAGTCACTTGCTGCTTTATATTTAAAGCTGATATTTTTCCATTTTCTATGGTATTATACACGCGGTAATTAGGCATACCCGCTTCTTTTACCCAAGCTTCGCTCCACTCAGATAAATTTGTTGCTGATTTTGTTTCAAGAATAGCAATGAGGTCATCCCAAGTGGCATTGGCATAGGCAAATTCTTTTAGGTACTCTTGTAATCCCTCTCTAAAAGCCTGCTTACCTACAATTTTTTCTAGTTGGTTCATTACTACAGGTGCTTTTTGGTAGATGATTCTGCCATAGAGCGTACCTGCATCTTTTAAATTCTCTAATTTTTGTTGGATGGGATGTGCCCCTCCGCTGCGGTCTTCGGAATAAGCCGCGGGGTGATGCGCCAACAAAAAGCGCAATTGATGATTGATATCAGGAAAATTGGGGTTCACAATTTTAGCTGCCATAAAGTTGGCAAACACTTCTTTTAGCCATACATCATTGAACCACTTCATGGTTACCAAATCGCCAAACCACATGTGGGCTGTTTCGTGCGCTATAAGGCTTGCCCTACCGAGTTTCTGGTTTTGAGTGGCCAAGGGGTCCAACATCAGGCTAGAAGACTTATACAAAATAGCTCCTACATGTTCCATTCCACCAAACTGAAAAGAGGGAACCAGCACAAAGTCAAACTTTTCAAAGGGCAAAGGAATATCTGTATATTCTTCTAACCAAGTTAGCGCTGAGGCGTGCAAATCAAAAATAGCTTTTTTATTGGCCGCTACCTTGGCAGTATCGGTTTCGCGGTGGTACATGGTCATAGACCGCCCATCTCTGTATGTGTTGATAGTAGAAAATTTGCCTGCTACAAATCCAAAGAGATAGGTGCTTATGGGCTTGGTTTCATTAAACACATAATAATGTTTGCCATCCCAAAAGCGCTTTTCTAACATTCTGCCGTTGGCTACTGCCACCCAAGTTTCAGGAATTTTTAAATGGAGTTTGTACTTGGCTTTTAAATCAGGCTGGTCAAAACAAGGAAAAGCAGTCGAAGCCCTATCGGGTACAAAAAGCGTGTATAGGTATTCGTCATTTCGATTTAAAGCTTGATTACCGGCTTCAAAAGAAATCTGCACCACGTTTTTCTTAAGTCTTAGTGCTGTATCTGGGATGATAATATGTCCGTTTTCGTACCTCCAATACACAGCTTTGCCCGAAACCGCTACAGTATGTATTTTCTCAAAATCATTATTAAAATCCAGAATTAAAGGCGTAGCCTTAGAACGATAATCAAATTGCAGTTGCAAGCGGCCTTCTACAGGTTGGGCTTTATTTTCGGGTATGTTAAAATAAAGATCATAGGTGATTTTCTCTATGTTGGCTGCCCGGTTTTTGGCCAATTCCAAAGAAACGCCCTTTTCTAATAAATTAACCTCAGGCGATTGTGCTAGGCCAGTATTCATAGGTAAATTCATGAGCATTATTAGGCTAAGTATTCTTAACATAGAGGATAGTATAATTTTCTTTGCGTATGATACCCTAAGTTACAAAATTTAAATTCTACTAATAACTAGAATGCGCATCTGTAGCTATCAAGTTGCTTTTTGGGCATAGCAATCGGATTTTGGCGAATGAGCTTTTATTCTTTCTAAAAATTTATGCTTTAAAAAAGCACAATTGGCTTTCTACTTTTATACATATCGCTCCATCCCTTTAAGTTTGCAGCACAGTTAAATAAATAGCCAATTGCATACATCTTCTGTTATAGAGCGCTTTAAGGTTCACCTCGCGCTACTGAGTGTATCTTTTTTGTATGGAGCCAATTACAATATTGCCAAACTCATTACGCCTGAACCTATACCACCTTTTGCCTTGGTTATTTTTAGGGTATTGCTCGCCACTTTACTTTTTTGGATTGTAGGAATTTTTATAAAAGATACACCAATACCTCGTAAGGCATTGGGTCCTTTGCTCATTGCATCGGTTTTTGGTACCGCAGGTACCCAAATGATGTTTTTAAAAGGGCTTTCTTTAACAAGCCCTGTCAATGCATCGGTAATTATGACACTCACTCCTGTAATGGTTTTGGTCATTTCTGCGGTTTTCCTAAAAGAGCATCTCAACAGGTTTAAGATTTTAGGTATTTTATTGGGCATCAGTGGTGCTTTTTTCCTTGTGGGTGGGCAAAATTTTAAATTTACAGGCATCAACACACTGGGCGATATCATCATTTTTTTCAATACGATGATCTTCGCTATCTATCTAGTGTTGATTAAAAAGTTTATGATGAAATACCACCCAATTACGGTAATAAAATGGGTATTTCTTTTGGGTTGCCCTATGGTAATTCCATTTGGCATGAAAGATTTTATGGCCTTAAACTGGCAATTTTTTACTCTGCCTATTTGGTTGGCCACAGCTTATGTAGTTATTGGAGCTACTTTTATGGTATACCTGCTCAATACCATTGCACTAAGTAAAGCCAATGCGAGTTTGGTAGGCTTCTATATATACTTACAGCCCGTGGTAGCTACTTTAATTGCCATTGCTTTTTTAGGTGAATCATTAAGCTTAGACAAAGTGGCTTTTTCCCTAATGATTTTTATGGGAGTAGGATTGGTTAGTATTAAAAACAAAAAAACCTCCCCAAACAGGGAGGCTTAAGCAATGTATATTTATACGGGTTGTTAATTCTAAGCTGAATTTTTAGATTTTTTAAATCCAAATACCTATTACTGATTCATAGATTATTTATCTATTGATCAAACCATAATATCTATCGAATGGCAAGATTAAAAAAAAATTCCTCCAAAATTTATGATTTATCTATAGCGAGCGTATGACCATCGTCAGATTTATTAAGTTTAAAAAAAATTACCCAGAGCTGAGCCCTGGGCACCTAAAATCAATCAAAAAAATTATTAGTTGAGCAGTTCGTAGATACCAGCTACGCCTTGCCCTCCACCAACACAGGCTGTTACCATACCATACTTTTGCTTTCTACGGCGCATTTCATTGAATAATTGCACAGATAGTTTAGCACCTGTACAACCAAGAGGGTGACCTAGAGCAATAGCCCCTCCGTTAACGTTCACTTTCTCTTGATCCAAATCAAGCGCTTTTATTACAGCTAAAGATTGTGCTGCAAATGCTTCATTGAGCTCAATTTGCTCAATATCATTCAACTTTAAACCTGCTTGATCTAATGCTTTGGGCACTGCTTCTACTGGTCCAATACCCATTATTCTTGGATTTACACCTGCCACTTGGTAAGCCATCATCCTTGCAATGGGCTTCAGGTTCAATTCGTTTACCATTTTTTCTGACATGACCATAACAAAGGCAGCGCCATCAGAGGTTTGCGAAGAATTACCAGCCGTTACCTGACCACCCATTTTAAAAGCCGGTCTTAACTTGGCCAAAACTTCTTTGCTCGTACCCGCACGAGGACCTTCGTCTGTATCTACTACATAAGACCTAGTCTTTTTCCTGCCTTCTTCTAAGTAGTTTTCCTCAACTGTTACAGGCACGATATCGTCTTTAAACCTGCCATTTTTAATTGCATCTATGGCACGCATATGCGATTGGTAAGAGAATTCGTCGGCCTGATCTCTAGTGATATCGTATTCCTTGGCAACTTCTTCTGCAGTAAGTCCCATGCTTAAGTAATACTCAGGGTGATTGTCTGCTATGTTCCAATTAAGCGCTGTTTTATAACCTAGCATAGGCACCATAGACATAGATTCTGCACCACCTGCAATTACGCAGTCGGCCATACCTGAGTGTACTTTGGCACTTGCTAAAGCAATGGCTTCTACTCCAGACCCACAATAACGATTAATGATAAAACCTGGTACTTCCATAGGCAAGGCAAGAAGCGATATCATCCTACCCATTTGCATGCCTTGTTCTGCTTCGGGAATGGCGCAACCTACAATAAGATCGTCTACCCTCTTAGCATCAAAATTCGGT
>CAKZMZ010000503.1 GCA_937129345.1 uncultured Thalassovita sp.
GTAAAAGTGGTTTCGGGGTATAGGCTCCCCTCTTTTTGAAAGGTGATTATTTCGACTGAAAAATTGGCTGAAAGTTCGGCTGAAAGTTCGGCTGAAAGTTCGGCTGAAAGTTCGGCAACTTCTACCAATTGGGCTATACTTGCCTTATCTATCAAATACAAGTCACAAGCTAAAATCAACCAATCGGTTTCAGGGTGGGCCTGCATAGCACTTATGATGCCTCCCATAGGTCCAATAGCCTCGTACACATCCTTCACTTTTGGATATTGATCGGGTATAGAATGCATTTGCTGTGCATTGCAGGAGAGTAAAGTCGGTAAGTTTAATTCTGTTAATAGTTGAAATAAGTGTGCATATTGGGCTTGGCCATGCACCTCAATCATAGCCTTGTCTTTTCCGGACATTCTAGTGCTTTTACCTCCACATAGAATAAGTGCCTTGAGCATATAGGTCTTAGATTGTTTGTTGCTGCCAAGTTAATAAAGTTCAAAAAAAAAAGGCGGCCAAAAGGCCGCCGAAGCATCTAATTAAACAACTTAAATTGGTAATCTTAAATATATAGGCATTAATTTAATTGAACAATTTTTAAACTATGACCGCAGCTACTAAGAAAACTAAGCCAACGGCAATGGCAAATTTAATTTCGTATCCTGCAAATTCGTCGTCAGAGTTGGAGGCATTTGTAAAGAGGATTTCTTCGATAAAGGTTTTCATAAGTTTGTATGTTTATGCTGGTGGAAACTGAAAATGTTTGAGCAAATAAAGTGTCAGTTTTTTGAGTAGTACGATAAGCAATTGTAAGTAATGCTCCTCCTTGTTTTGAGATTTCCGATTGGTTAACATCTATTAGGATGGCCTGAGGTAAGTTGACTTTTTAGTTCAAGAAAAAATTTCTGTTTCTAGTAAAAAAATCTCTCTTACTGGACTCAGAAGCCACTTTGTGGCATTTAGTGCAAAATATTCCATGGTATAAACAACAAAAAGTAGATCCAAGGTAATATCTTTTTAAAAAATTATATTTTCGAGCATAATTATGCTGAATCTATAAACAAAAGATAAGTAAATATGAATGGAAAAATATTGGTCATAGGCAGTAGCAATACCGATATGGTTGTACAATCTGAAAAATTACCTGTACCGGGCGAATCGGTAGTAGGGCATCAATTTTTAATGAATCCCGGCGGCAAAGGTGCTAATCAAGCAGTAGCAGCAGCAAAGTTGGATGGCAAAGTCACTTTTATTGCAAAGGTAGGCAATGACATTTTCGGGATGGAAGCCAAAAAAGGTTTCGAAGCACATGGCATGGATACTTCCTACATCATAGAAGATATTGAAAATCCCTCAGGTGTAGCATTGATTATGGTAGATGCCAAAGGCGAAAACTGCATTTCTGTTGCGTTGGGCGCTAATCTTGCACTAAAAAAAGTAGAAATAGACGCTGCTGAACAAGCTTTTGTAGAGGCAGATTTTTTACTTATGCAATTAGAAGTACCCTTAGAAACTGTGATCCATGCAGCAGAAACTGCTAATAGTAAAGGTATAAAAGTAGTATTGAATCCTGCCCCTGCACAAGCCATTCCAGCAGCACTTTACAAACACCTGCACATCATTACCCCGAATGAAACCGAAGCGAGTATGCTAACAGGTATTGAGGTGACAGACGAGGTCTCAGCAATGAAAGCTGCCAAAGCGCTCAAGGCCAAAGGAGCAGAAATCGTAATCATTACTTTAGGGTCTAAAGGTGCCTTGGTTGTTTCTGATGATATGGAAGAATTGGTTCCCTCACAAAAGGTAAAAGCTGTAGATACCACGGCTGCAGGTGATACATTTAATGGCGCTTTAGTGGTCGGCCTTTCTGAGGGCATGGTCCTAAAAGAAGCGGTAGTTTTTGCCAATAAAGCAGCTGCCTTGTCAGTCACTAAAATGGGTGCCCAAAGTTCTATACCATTAAGAAATGAATTAAACTACTAAAACAATCCATTATGTTCTTTCCAGAATCTTATTCTTTAGCCGTTGTGCTATGCGTTATAACCATGCTTTGTTGGGGCTCTTGGGCCAATACGCAAAAACTTGCTACAAAAGATTGGCCTTTTCCACTCTTTTATTGGGACTACGCTCTTGGTATCGTAATTCTTTCCTTGGTGTTTGGGCTTACCCTAGGCAATACAGGTAGTCAAGGCCGGTCGTTTTTTGAAGATTTACAGCAAGGCAGTCAGGCCTCTTACATTTCAGCGCTAACAGGAGGTGTGGTTTTTAATATTGCCAATTTACTTATTGTTGCAGCTATAGACATTGCAGGTATGGCTGTGGCTTTTCCTGTGGGTATTGGTATTGCATTGGTTTTAGGGGTGGTAGTAAACTATCTTGCCACGCCGCTCGGTGATCCCTTGTATTTGTTTCTAGGCGTAGGACTGGTCGCCGTTGCTATAGTTTTAGATGCTTTAGCTTATAAAAAGCTATCTTCAGGCCAACAATCTACACCGGTAAAAGGTATTGTACTCTCCGTTTTGGGTGGCGTGCTCATGGGATTTTTCTTCCGATTTGTAGCGTCCGCCGTAGCTATAGACTTCGCGAATCCCGAAATAGGAAAGTTCACTCCTTATTCGGCGGTCTTAGTGTTTTCTATAGGTATTTTCCTTTCTAACTTCTTATGGAATACCTTTTTTATGCTCAAGCCTTTTAAAGGAGAAAAAGTGACCTATGGAGATTATTTAAAGCAGGGCAACTTTAAACTACATGCCATTGGTATTTTGGGTGGAATCATTTGGTGCATAGGTATGTCGTTTAGCATGATTGCATCTGAAAAAGCAGGCTTCGCCATCTCTTATGGACTGGGCCAAGGGGCCACCATGGTGGCCGCTGCATGGGGGGTATTCATTTGGAAAGAATTTGAACAAGCTCCAAAGGGCACAAAGCCCCTAATTAACCTAATGTTTCTTAGTTTTATAGTAGGACTGACATTAATCATAATAGCAAGAGTATAAATTATTTTAATTTACAATATGAAAAAGAAAAACCAACAAACAGAAAGAAGATCGTTTCTGAAGAAAACAGCAATGGCAGGTTCGGCATTGGCTGTTGGGCTCTCTGGCTTTCCTAATATTGCTAAGAGCTTTGGAGCAGATACCGTTAGAATTGGTATCATTGGTACAGGCGGAAGGGGAAACTGGCTATTGAAACAAATCCAAGAAATCCCTGGTCTAAAGGCCACCGCTTGTTGCGATATCATTCCCGATAGATTGGCACAAGGACTCTCTTTAGCAGAAGGTGCCAAATCGTATACAGATTACCGCAAAGTAATAGACGATGCCAATATAGACGCTGTCATTATTTCTACACCATTGCATTTACACTATAAAATGGCCAAAGATGCTTTGGAAGCGGGCAAACATGTTTTTTGTGAAAAAACCATGACCTACAATATAGACGAATCTGTAAAACTCGCCAAACTGGTCAAAGAAAGTGGAAAGGTTTTTCAAGTAGGTTTTCAGCAGCGTTTAAGTCCGCTCATCAATAGAGTACATGAAATCGTTTCCGGTGGATACATTGGAGACATACAGCACATTTATTCCTCTTGGAACCGTAATGGAGACTGGCGCAGACCTGTGCCCAAGCCAGAGTTAGAAAGGCAAATAAACTGGCGTATGTACAAAGAATATTCTGGTGGTTTAATGGCAGAACTTTGTTCTCACCAGCTTGATGTGGTCAATTGGATGCTAGATGCTGTTCCTACTAAAGTAGTGGGTATGGGAGGCATTAATTATTGGAAAGACGGCAGGGAAACTTTTGATAATGTACATGCCATTTATGAGTATCCCAACGATACGAAGGCAACGTTTACAAGTCTTACCACCAACTCACATGAGGCTTTCTCCATTAAGTTTTACGGAACCAAGGCTACTTTGGAGATCAATCGCAAAAATGG
>CAKZMZ010000504.1 GCA_937129345.1 uncultured Thalassovita sp.
TAGTTTTTGTTGTTGGCAAATAACAGAATTTTTCTTAGAATCCAATCCTTTTAATAATACTCATTGGAATTAAAGCCCAATTAAGCGAAATTTAGTCTTGAATAAGAAGAATCGAGATGTACATACAAGCGATAGATTTAGAAAATTTCAGAGGTTTTAAAAAGGCTAAGGTAGCTTTTAATACTGACCTTAATATTTTTATAGGTGAAAATGCTTCGGGTAAGACGAGTTTGTTGAGGTCTATTAGCCAAACCATAATAAACCTTATTTCGGTTAATTCAAAGTTTGAAATACCAAATTCGTTACGGTTAAGTGAGTCTGATATTAACAGAGAAGGGAAAAATCTGAAAATTGAAATAGGGATAGAAGTTCCAGATGGAAATATTAATGAATTAAAAAATTATCATCTGATTTTTAAAAAAGGTAAATTCCCATATGACGTAGAAACATATGTGCAATATGAAATCAGCAAAAGTAAAAAAGTACTATTAAATATATATGAACAGTATTTTTTGGAAACAACTTTCAATAAAGGGAGATATCTATTTCCTATGTTTAAGATTTATAATTCAAATAGGTCTTTCTCATACAAATCTACTCAAGAGACTAATGTAATTTTCAGTAATTCAAAATTAGAGGCATGGTATAATTTTCTCAACAATAATCTATCATTTTCAAAACTATTAGAATGGTTTTTTGAAAATGAAACCAAGGAACTCCGCTTACAAAGAGATAATAATGATTTTTCTATTGAGTCTCCTGTATTAAAACCAATCAGGATCGCTTTAAACGAAGCTTTTAAAATCTTACAAAATAAAGATTACCTTGTTAAGAGCGATCAAATTACAAGAGAGGGCTCTAATAAACTCATCCCTACGTTGGTAATCGAAAATAAAAATGATAAAAATGATCGAGAAATATTAGACAACAAATCGGACGGGGAAAAAGCTATAATTACTCTTATTGCCGATATAGCCTATAATTTAGCCATAGCCAATAGTAATAATGAAAATTTTATGCAGGGTACAGGTGTAGTAATGATAGATGAAATTGAAGCGCACTTGCATCCTGCTTGGCAAAGAAAGGTTGTTGGGCTATTACATGACCTTTTCCCAAATATCCAGTTTTTTATTACCACACATTCTCCTCAAGTTATTGCCTCTGTTAATAGTGATAAGGTTTTTTTGTGTGACAATTTCAACATCAATAAAATAAACCTGAGTACCAAAGGGGCAGATACCAACAGTTTGCTCAAATATGTTTTCAATGCAACCGATCGCCCTCTAGAGTTTGTAAAGCTTATTGAAGCTTTTGACAAAGCAATGGAAGAAAACCAAGATGAGGAAATACTTCAAAAAATAATCGATCAAATTAAAGAGAAAAAAGAAGAAGATGAAGGGCAGGATATAGACTTATTAGTTGATGAATTAGGCACACAGCTAGAGGCCTACAAATTTGATAGGGAACATGAGATGGATAAATAAAAGCAACCCACCTAATTCTTTGCAACTCTATAAAAAACAAGTAGGTGCTATATATAAAGATATAGACAGTAATGTAAAGGATGACTTGGAGAAAACGCTGTTAGAAGAACAAGACAATCTATGCGCTTATTGTCAGCAAAAAATCAATCAAAATAATATGCAGGTTGAGCACCATTGCGAGCAAAGTATTTGCAATGGTACAAATGGGCAACCCGATAGAAGATTAGATTATACCAACCTTTTAGCAGTTTGCCAAGGCAAATCAGGTACAGACCTGCATTGCGATTCAAAGAAAGCTACTGATGAAGTGAGGAAATATTTACCAATGGAAATTTTACCAACCATTAAAGAACATATAGCTACCATTATTTATAGCGGCTCTGGAAAACTTTCTTCCTCAAATTCAGAGTTTCAAGAAGAAATTGAAAATGTGCTAAATCTAAATTTGGATTATTTAAAGTCACTTAGAAAAGAAAGATGGAATGGGATTTTTAAGTTTAGCATGAATGCTAAGAAAAAAATCAATACAAAAAAAATGCAAAGACTTCTTGAAAAAGAGATTGATAAAAAGTCTGCATTTACGGGTATGTTTGAATATATGCTTGATAGATATTCAAAATAGAAAAAATCATTCTACCCCCTCAACCTCTTTACCTATAGGTTTTACTAATTTATAGATGCTGCCAACGGCTTTTAGCACCTTGTTGGGTTTCATGCAATGTTCTACATCTCTGGCAACTTCAGCAACTTTGGCCTTAAAAATGAAAGCCTCATCATTTTCTGCAAAAATAATGTTTTCGGGTATAGAAATGTCTTCTTTAAGCTGATAGATACTTTTTTTGAATTGTAGCTTTACAATAACTACCTGCTTGACTTTAAACTTGGTTTTGTACTTTATTTTACCTCGGGGATTTTTTTTGGTAATATTTCTTTTTCTAACAAAGTCTGTGGTAGTGAGCAACAGGGCGGTGTTGTCTATCAGCGTCGTGCTGAGTATGATCCTCGGTATTTTATAATGTAATTCATTTATTTTGGGGTAGCCTTTGCCCTCAAATGGGATTTCCTTAATCTTGTATTCTTCGCTATCAGCTTCTTTTAATGTGGCTTGTATGGAGAGGCGCTTGTTTTTAGAAACATCTTCTCGTAAAATGGTGAGTAAGGGCATAAGAAAAAGGCGGAGGTGGTTGCTCAAATCCAGCTTTTTTATCTTTTTTCTGTCATACAATACTTTAATGATTGCACCAATACAAGCAGCGGTTACAATGAAAATAAAGTAGTTCTCACTTCCCATAGCCGCAAAAAAGCTGATCATGCCCACGGTTATGGCCCCTACAATCTTCCACATGTAAGATTGGTCGGCCCTATAGCTGTCTCCAAGCTTATCTAGCAAGGCCAATTTTCTAAATGTTCTGAGCCACTTTACAGCGGTATGGCGCCCATCTAAAGTTTTTTGTGCTATAATGTCTTGTTGCTCTTCGTTGAGCGATTTATAGATTTTATCAACTGCTGATCTACTTGCCATAATGTGAGTGGTTTTTGGTGGGAACAAGCATTGCACAAGTTAAAAGATATTTCTAGAAAACTGAAAATAATATGGTGATAAGTGCTTGGGCTTTAGCTTTTAGCTCATGGCTCCTTGGTCTATTAAGCCAATACTAATGTGAATAGGAGTGTAGTAGAAAACTCTGTTATCTATTTGTTTAGTTGTAAAAGCTTAGTGAATACACGAATTAAAATGATTGCCTTTTTTCTTTAAAATGAACAACTCTAACTTAGGGCGTATTTTAATGGGTAAGCTATACCAATTTCTCATAAATTGTTTTGAGCGCATTGCATTTACTTTCCCAAAGAAAATTATTTTTTATATACGAAACTGTGTGCATTTGCTCCATAGCTTCGGGGTAGTCCAATAAAAAGCGAATGGCACGAGAAAGCATGGCCGGCCTTTCTGCGGGCACAAGTTTCCCGTGTATATTATCTTGCATCAGTTCATGCACTACTGGTAGATTTGAAGCGATTACGGGCGTGCCACAAGCCAAAGATTCTAAGATTTTAAGTGGGCTGCACCCTTGGGTAACATTGCGGCTATTTTCTTTTAAGGCCGCGATAGAAACAATGGCATGCTGCACTCTTGCCCACAAGTCGGGTTGGTCAAGTTGTTGTTCCCAAATGACATGTTGTTCAATTTCCAATCTGGCAGCTAATTTTTTATAAGGTTTTACCATACGTTTGCTGCCCGCATTACAGATGAGCAGGTACAAATCTTCGTAATCTTTAAGGCCTGCAAAAGCTTTTAAAAGCACATCTACCCCTTGCCAAGGCTGTAGGGCTCCAAAGTAAATAATGTATTTTTGAGGCAAATGTGTAGGTTTTGGATGTGACTCTGGAATGATAGCGCCATTTTGAATGACAGTAATTTTTCTTTCATCAATTCCCAAATTGGTTAAATAATCGGCTGTAACTTGTGAGGGTGTTACAATGGCATCCACTTCTTGTAAACAAAAAAGCTCTCGGGACTTTAATTTTTGGATCAGATCATCGCTTAAATAAGGGTAGCGGTAGGGCAATTCTATAGAGGGCAAGCCATTTACTTCATAAAGCGTGGCATATTTTCTTTTGGGATGAAGCAAGGGTAAGCCACCCCAAGAATCTCGAAAATGTGCTATTTTCACATCTGATACTGTATTAGCATTTGCTTCTACAAATGCAGAAAAAGCTTCTGCGCGTTGCAGATAATTTACATTGCGCAGTCTTAAACGTTTGATGCTGGTATTTCCCTCGGTTTGAGAAACAGGTAAGTAATTGCCTGCCAACGCGCATAAAAGACCGCCTTGAGTAAAGTCAAAAAGCGTTTGGGCAAAATTAGCGATATGTGTAGAAGCGCCTTTACTTGAGGGAAATACATCAAAAGCAGCGTAGATGCCAGCCATGTATTTAAATATTGTTTATGTAGTTTATGCTAGTTTGAATACTTTGGATTGGGTCGGGCGATTGGTCTTGCTCCACCATGCATTGTTCTACGCCGATTTTCTCTGCCAGTTTAATTACTTTTTTTAGTTTTACTACGCCATTGCCTAATTCCTTAAAGGCATTTTCTGGCACTTCTTTTTCGTCATAAATAGTAGGAGTACCTGCGAGTTTATCTTTTAAGTGCAGTAATCTAATACGTCCATCTAATCTTTTCATGAGTTTTACCGGATCTACGCCGGCCAAGTCAGCCCAAAAAACATCCAGCTCAAAACGAATAGCATTATTATCAAACCGCTCAATAAAAATATCGTATGGAACTACGCCATCAATGGGCTCAAACTCAAATGCATGGTTATGGTAGCAAAGCTTGATGCCTGATTTTGCGCATAACTCACCTATTTTATTGGTGTTTTCAGCTGTTTTTCGGTAGTCATCCAAAGTGCTTCTTTCTTCTGGCCACATATAGCCAAATACCAAATACTGCAAGCCCAATTCAGCGGCATCGTCTATCAATTTTTCAATGCCGTAATCGGGTTTTTCCATGCCATTAGCTGTGGCAATATCCCATCTGCTCGTAACAAAACTCCATTGCAAAAATGAGCTCCTTATT
>CAKZMZ010000505.1 GCA_937129345.1 uncultured Thalassovita sp.
AGGTCCAATCGAGGTAGTAGCGCAAACCATTGGTGTATTCTTCAATTCTAAGCCCAGCATCCGCTTCATGGCTGTAAACAATGGCCATTTCGGCAGGTGCAACAGGATTATTTACCATAAAATCGCTGCTATTTTTTAAAAATGCACCAAAATCTTTCAGCTGTTCCCAATTGGCGGTTCTTTTGCCCCAAGCATTGATGAGCGAGCCATGCGGCATTTCGTGGCCTGCACGGTGCTGTCTCCAAAGCCAGAACATTAGTCCTTGTCCACCTAAAGCGTAATTCATGGTCAAAGCTGCTTTCATACTCCCTTTAGGCTGATGCAAGAACCAGGTATTGCCTTTTTTCCCACCACCTGAATTGT
Source organism: uncultured Thalassovita sp. (assembly GCA_937129345.1). Taxonomy (GTDB): domain Bacteria; phylum Bacteroidota; class Bacteroidia; order Cytophagales; family Flammeovirgaceae; genus Chondrinema. Next base: position 364 of record CAKZMZ010000505.1, read on the forward strand.
TGGGCGCAGTTTCAAACAACCAATGCATGCCTTTGCCATAACCGCGCATGCGGTCATAATTGCTTACAATGCGGTCGTACGCTTCAAAGCTGTGGTAATTGTTAACCGCCATGTAGTCGAGATTTTCAAATAACTTATTATAATCTAAATATTGGCCTGGCATGGAGTCGTGGGTAATAGGAGCTTTAGAGCGCTTACGAATGGCATCTAGTTGTAATTGTTGGTATTCTACCACCATTTCTGAGTTAAACCTTTTCCAATCGAGTTGTAAAGAAGGATGGTGCCACATCCTACTTACAGGCATGGGTATCTGCTCGAACTTATCGTAAGTCTGGCTCCATAAGTCGGTTGCCCAAAGTTGGTTGAGGTTGTCGATAGTTTTATACTTCTCCCTAAGCCAAGCATGCCAAATTAACTCGGTTTCTCGGCTATAATCGGCAGAAGCATGAAACTCATTGTCCGTCTGCCAACCAATTACGCCGGGTTTATTGCCAAACTCTTTGGCCATTTGCTCAACTATTTGCACCGATTTTTCTCTGTAAATAGCGCTTGTAAAACTGCAACTCCTTCTAGCACCGTGTATGGTTTTCAGACCTTCGTCATCTACTCTGGCAATTTCAGGATATTTCTCCCACATCCACGCCGGTGGGGTAGCAGTAGGTGTTCCCAGTACTACATCAATGCCATTGGCATGTAGCTTATCTACAATTTTATGTAGCCATTCAAATTCGTATTTCCCCTCTTCGGGCTCCATTTTAGACCATGAAAACTCCGCCATGCGCATCACGTTCATATTGAGTTCTTTCATGCGCTCAATATCTTTATCAATCTCACTTTCTGGCCAAGTTTCAGGGTAATAGGCTGCGCCGTAGTAGAGTTTCTTTTCGCCGATGTAATTGACTTCTTGAGCTACAATAGGCTTTATTTGAAAAAAGGAAATGATACCGAATGCTAAGAAATAAAGGGGAAGTTTTGATGCTGTTTTCAACTTTTTCATTTAAACTGATTGATTTGTTGTTAAGATTAGGTTTTAGAAACCCTCCCTAGGGTTTAAAGCAAAGCTTTATTATCAAACGCTTAGCCCAAACCCTAGGGAGGGTAGTAGGTTTATAATTTAATCTTGAAGGCTCATCAGTACCTTTTCATCTTCTGGGCGGAGTTTACCCGCAGTAGAAGGGCCGGCATTCAACAATAAGTTGGCTTGCATTTTTTTGGTAGTAGCCAAATAGTCTAAGATTGTTTCCTTACTTTTTACCGATTTGTCGTTTTCGTGCCAAAACCAATTACCCGAGGGGAATTTCTTATTGCCAGAAGCAGATAAGGTTGTCTCCACTTGCAAAGGCAGGTAAATATCTTTCCCGAGCCAAGGCCATATTTTACGGTCTTTTTTTACATCGGTGTATTTTTCTCCACTGCGAATATCTACAGGGTGGAGCGGCAGGCCTTGGTAAGCCGTGGTCGGGGTGTTCATTACCATGCAATTAGGCTGCAATTCTTTTACAAACTGATACACATGGTCCATTTGCCAACGGTAAGCCCCTTCTGCCCGCCAAGCTTTTATAAATTTTTCATCTCGGTTTTCAGAAGCATCCTTGGCGATATTTTCCCCCGCCTCATCGCTTATTTTTTTGCTCCAGCCGTGCTGCTGCTTTTTCCAAAACCCATCGAACCAAAGCTCGGTGATTTCTCCATAGTTGGTGAGCAGTTCTTCTAGTTGCAATTTCATCCAATCTACATAGGCAGGCTCATTGGTATCGTGCAATAAATTGTTTCTATCCCAAAGCGAATAATAAACCCCTAGCTTTAAGCCATGTTTATGCGCTGAGTTGGCAACTTCTGCTAAAACATCTTTTTTAAATGGTGTAGCATTTACCGAGTAGTCAGTGTACTTGGTGTCCCAAAGGCAAAAGCCATCGTGGTGCTTGCATACAGGGATGATGTACTTCATGCCCGCTGCTTTGGCAGCTCGGCACCATTGGTCGGTATCTAGCTGAGTCGGATTAAATTTGATAGGGTCTAGCGTACCATCGCTCCATTCTCGGTCGTAATACGTATTGATGCCAAAGTGTACAAAAAGCCCAAAACCTAAGTCCATCCAAGCTTTTTGGGCTGGCGTTGGTAAAACCTCTTCTTCTAGATTTTCAGTTAAGTCATTCGCTTTAACTTGAATGTTGGGCAACCATGAACTTGTTGCAGCTATGCCTGCGGCAGCACCTGCTTGTTTTATAAAATTTCTTCTGTTCTTTTTCATGTTTAAATTGTTAGTTTGACCAAACTGTCACTCCTCCCGGAGGCACTGTGTTTTTACCATAAATAATTTTCCCACCTTTATGTATAGGCGCTGTTATATTTTCTGAAGTGTAATTTACCGTTACCCAATAACCATCTCGCCACTCGGTAAAAGTGTAATAAGGCATATCCAAAATTTGAGCGCCTTTATCGGTAAATACTTTTCTAAGCACCTCTTTTTCTAACATGCCATTGTCTGATACCACTCCGATGTAGGTTACTGAACCACCGTTGGCAGTGGTTGTATGCGTAATGGCTGGGCTGCCCACATAATATTGGTCGGCATGTCGGGCTAGCACTTGGGTGCCCTCTTTTGGTTTGAGCACATCGCCCCAAATGTGCCAAGGGTATTCCTTTTCATTAAAAGTGATGTTGCCGGGATAATTAGCAGGTAAATGATCAAAAAAATCAATTTTGGCACCAATCAAATCCCAGATAGGTTCTTGTTGTTTGGCTTCCCACAAATGCCCTTTTGGATTTTTTTGAGCGGTTCTAGAAGTAATGATGAGATGTCCACCATCAGCAACATATTTTTCCCATTTACCAATTAGATCCTTGCTGGTAATTTGTTGCGCCATAACCACCATAAATGGATGTTCATTAGGGTTAAAAGCATCAGCTTCTGTAACAAAGGTAACAGGGCAACCCATAGATTTGAGCGCTTGATAATAGGTGTAATACAACTGCCAAGTATCCCAATCGGCGTGGTGTTTATGATTTTCTAAATCGAGCAAATTGTATTGGTTCCAGAAAAAAGCAGTGTTCCGACTTTTAATTTCTTGAGGTATTTCGGGTGTTTTTTTGGGAATTTCTAGTTGATTGATTTCCTCAATAACTTGTATGTATTCTTTTCCTCCGCGTGCAATGCTTACCCCGTCGGTATCCATAATGCCTTTGTGTGTTTGCTCACTGCCAAAAAGTGGTTGCCTAAAGCGATAAGTACAGGTAAAGTCATCGCCTAGTGCAAAGGCATGCCACACCCACATACGTACGGCTCCGGGCAAAGGCTTCGGATTGATTACGCCCCAATTTATCTGCCCCGGTTGTAATTCCATAATGCCTGTAGTGCCATTTACCGATTCGGCCATTTCTTGCGAAAAAGCCAACTCCATACCACTACCAAGACGATGTGCCAGTTTACTACCGTGATCGCTCAAAAATTTACTGGTGAGGTACATGGTATGTGAGGCAAAATCTAAATCATCTTCTAAAAGAAAAGGATCCACAGAGGGTAGAAATTTAAAATAGGCGTAGTTGGTGGTGATCCATTGCTCAGGATTCACTTTTTCTCTTAAAATTTTAGTTTGGAAGCGGAGCGCACTCGCCAATTCTACTGCATTAAATCGTTGGAAATCGAGCAAGGCATGTGGGTTTATTCCTTGTGGTGCCTTGTTTGTATTCGGGATATGTATTTGCTCAAAGTGGTTGTAGGTCTGGCTCCAAAAAGCAGCGCCCCAAGCCGCGTTGAGTGAGTCAATTACTTGATATTTGTTCTTCAGCCACTTTTGAAATTCCTTCTCATGCCCTTCTGAATAATCGTAGAGTACACCATAATGCGGTTCATTGTCTAACTGCCAACCCGCAATGCGTTCATCTTTCCCATATCGTTCTGCCATAGCTTCCACAATTCTTTCTACATAATATAAGTAGGTTTTGTGATTGTAAGAAACATGCAAGCGTGACCCGTGCTGCTGGGTGATACCCTCAGCATTTACCGTTAAGATTTCTGGATGTTTTTCGGTAAGCCAAGCGGGCGGGGTAGGACTAGGCGTACACATAATTACCTTTAAACCGTTTTTAGCAGCTTCATCCAAACAGTAATCCAACCACTCAAAATCAAATTTGCCTTCTTCGGGTTCTAGTTGCGCCCAAGCAAACTCTGCAAAGTGTGTAAAGGTAAATCCCAAATTGGCCATGCGTTTTATATCGCGACTCCATTGCTCGCGCGGCCAATGCTCAGGGTAGTAATAAGCACCGATGGGCATGAGGGTTTCTTTGGTACTCAATCTTTGAGCAAAGTTGTTTGGCTGTGCCAATATTGTATGGCTTACTAAGAAGCCAATGAGTAGCCAGCCTATAAAAAAGGGTTTCTTTAACATGGAATGTTTCCATTATCATACATTATCCAAAAATTATAAAAAAATGCGTGTCTGTGGCTTTTTTATTTTTTTATTTTTTTT
>CAKZMZ010000506.1 GCA_937129345.1 uncultured Thalassovita sp.
AAGGAGCGTTAAACACGCTCCTTTTTAATTTTACTAAGATTTAAATGAAATATCTATAAACTAGTCTTCCTCAAATATTTTATCTAGAATGTGGTTGGCTGCCTCCCTACCATCAAGAGCAGCAGTAACTACCAAATCTGCTCCTCTAACAGTATCCCCGCCAGCAAAAACACGCTCTAATGAGGTTTGCTGCTTTTCATCTACCACAATAGCCCCCCACTCATTAATTTGTATGTTGTTGTTTTCTAGAAACTCAATTTTTTGGTTACTGAAACCCAAGGCTAAGATAATTACATCGGCCTCTATCACATGTTCTGTCCCCTCTATTTCCATAATTTTACCTCTTCCGCTGTCTTCGCTAAAAATCACTTCTGTTTTTACAAAGCTTACCCCTTTAACATGCTTATTTTTTTCTGCGATAAAGTTTTTAGGAGAAGTGTTGAAGATGAACTCAACTCCTTCTTCTTTTGCAGATTTCACTTCTTTTCTACTACCGGGCATGCTTTCTTCATCTCTTCTGTATACACATTTTACGTTGGCCGCACCCTCTCTCACAGAAGTCCTTACACAGTCCATAGCCGTATCGCCACCACCTATGACCATTACGTTTTTGCCAGTTACATCAAATTTACTATCATAAGGAATTTCTTCTAGCTTTTTCTGTATATTGGTCAAGAAAGGTACAGCCATATAGATGTTGTCATCATTATAGGCTTCATAATCTAACACCCGACCTTCAGTAGCGCCAATACCTATAAAAACAGCGTCGTGTTTGTTGTATATTTCTTCAAAACTGATGTCTTTTCCTACTTCGGTATTGAGGTGCATCTCCATCCCTGCTTCTAACAAAAACTCAATGCGCCTTTGAACCGATTTTTTTTCCAATTTAAACCCAGGTATACCATAAGTCATGAGTCCTCCACCTTGGTCTGCACTTTCGTATATTACAGGTTTTACACCTGCTCTCAATAAAAAAGTAGCACATGATAATCCGGCAGGCCCTGAGCCAATAATTGCCACACTTTTCCCAGAATCTACAGGCTCAAAAGAGGGCTTGAGCCCCCTTTCGAAGCCCTTTTCAGAAATGGAAACTTCAATGGAACCAATGGTAATTGCTCCGTGGCTGTCAATAGAACCCTCGTTATTTTCATTGAGGGTACAAGCGCCCTCACACAGTCTGTCATGTGGGCAAATACGACCGAGTATCTCTGGAAATGGGGAGGTCTCATTAGAAATGTTAAAGGCCAATTCAATATCCTTATCGGCAATAAATTTTAGCCATTGCGGTATATTATTGCTTAAAGGGCAACCACTAGAGCTACAATATGGATTGCCACATTGCACACATCTGCTGGCTTGGGTTCCTGCATCTTCCTCGGTATAAACCTTACTGATTTCGTTAAAATTATTGATTCGCTCATTGGTAGGTTTAACCGCAGGGTCTATTCTCTCAATCTTGGTAAATTCGTACATAACATCAGTGTTTAACCTCGGGTCTGCGAACAGCCCAAAGCACATTGGTAGTTTATTGATTTTTTAATTACCCTCAATAGGGTTCAATGGAGCTTTCATATCCTTAGAGGTAACCATGTAGAAATACCTCAGCTCATCCCTAAAATGCTCCAATATGTATTTTGCCTTTGGGCTGTGTGTTCTAAAATGATAGCTTCTGAGAATTTTTCTCAAATAATGCCTTCCCTCATCACCTTCGTCGGTATCAATCCTTTCTGCTTTGATGAGTTCTTGATTCATTTTATCAATAAAGTTATTGCTCTTATCGTAAACAAAAGCGACACCTCCTGTCATACCAGCGCCAAAATTATGGCCAGTTTCTCCAAGAACCACTACAGTGCCTCCTGTCATGTATTCGCAGGGGTGGTCACCAGTGCCTTCTACTACAGCTAAAGCGCCTGAATTTCTTACCCCGAAACGTTCACCTACTTGGCCGGCAATAAAGAGTTTACCTCCTGTAGCACCGTACAGGCAAGTATTACCTGCCAAATTATACTTGTTCTGTACTTTTTCAGGAACAATGATGATGTGTCCCCCGCGCATTCCTTTTCCTACATAATCATTCGCCGATCCAGTAAGCCTAATAAGCATACCATGACTTAAAAAAGCGCCTAAAGACTGCCCCGCATTACCCTTTAAATTAATCGTAATTGTTTCTTTTGCAAGACCTTTATCTCCGTAATAGTCTGCAATTACACCACTGGTTAAAGCTCCAAAACTACGATTGGTATTGCTTATATGGTGATTTAAAACAATAGGGAACTGAGGGTTTTTTATGGTTGGCAGTACTTGTTTGAGTATTAGCTTCTCATACTCATTTTTATCAAATGGCACATTATAATCTACCTTCTTGTACTCTTGCCCTTCTATTCTATAAAGCACTTCAGAAAAATCGAATTTTTTGGCCAGTTCGTCATTTACCACAGTGAGTAAATCTGTTCTGCCTATAATGTCATTTAATTTGTTATAACCGAGCAATGCCAAAATCTCACGCACTTCTTGTGCTACTGAGCGCAGGTAGTTTACTATGCCCTTAACCGTACCCATGTAATAAGCACGAAGCATTTCATCTTGGGTAGCAATGCCTACGCTACACTTATTCAAATGACAAACTCTTAGTATTTTACAACCTACAGTAGAAAGCAGCACTGTACCAAAAGCGAAAGTTTCAGCACCTAAAATGGCGGCTTTCACAATATCTTTACCTGTTTTTAGACCTCCATCTGTTTGAAGTTCGACCAATTCTCTTAATTGATTGGCCTTTAATGCATTATGTGCTTCACTAAGCCCCAGCTCCCAAGGGTTACCTGCAAACTTAATCGATCCAAGCTGTGCTGCGCCCGTTCCTCCATCAGAACCGGAAATGATGATTTTATCGGCATAAGCTTTGGCTACACCCACAGCAATGGTTCCTACACCTGCAGAAGACACCAACTTGACGCATACCTTGGCCTTAGGATTTACCTGTTTCAAATCAAAAATAAGCTGCGCCAAATCTTCTATAGAATAAATATCGTGATGCGGAGGTGGCGATATAAGCGTTACACCCGGAATGGTACATCTCAAAGTGGCTATCAATGGTGTTACTTTTGAGCCTGGTAATTGCCCACCTTCTCCTGGTTTAGCACCTTGCGCTATTTTTATCTGGATTTCTTCTGCATTTCTCAGATACTCTGGTGTAACCCCAAACCTGCCTGAGGCTATTTGTTTTATCTTGCTATTTTTAATGGTTCTGTAGCGTACCCTGTCTTCCCCGCCTTCGCCTGAATTAGACATACCTCCAATGGTATTCATGGCTTCTGCAATGGCTTCATGGGCTTCAGGCGAAATAGAACCCAAACTCATGGCTGCGGATGTAAACCTCCAAGTAATATCTTCTATGCTTTCTACCTCATCAACAGATATTGTACCTCTCTTAGAGCTAAACTCAAAAAAGTCGCGTATCATTTTAAGTCCGCGATTGTTG
>CAKZMZ010000507.1 GCA_937129345.1 uncultured Thalassovita sp.
CAATAGTTTTAGCTGATTCTTTTTCTAAAATAAATTCGTGCAATTCTAAAAACACCTTTTAATGAGATCCTGACTACGTAAGGCTTTAAAAATTTTCTAAAAGCCGCTGAGAGTGCCAGTAAAATACCACTTACACCAGCAGTTTCTAAGTTGTAATTTTCTATAAAACGCCATATAGGATACACGTTGGCCGCTATAATTCCCGTATCGATGATGCGGCTAAGGGCTAAGTGGCTTTCGGTGGCCCTTTGCATAAAAAAGTCTATATTTTGCAAGTGCTTACCATATTGCTTTTTAAAAGTATCTAGCCATTGCTTTTGGTTATTTTGGCTTATGTCGGGTATGTAGTTAATGATGTCGGCATCGGGCTGGATCAATGTACGAAACTGATAGGGCTTGCCTTCATACTCAAAGTCTGTAGAGATTTCGTAGAAACCCTCTCTAAGCATACTTTTTAAAAACTTATACACCCGAAAGGGAGCTATAAAAGCGTGATAAACTTCTACAGGAAAATTGCCTATGCTGCTTGCAATATTTTTTACACTCTGAAGGAATTCCATCTCAATGCATAAAAATCAGTAAGCTTGAAGATAAGGTTTTTGATCAGCCATTGCGGTCAAATATTTTTCTAAATGCCCTACCAGCCAATTGGGAGACTGTTTTAAAGAGCATGTTCCAAATGCGAGCGCCAGATTCCGTGGCATCATTGTGCAAATTAAGTACAATGGCTTTAAGCTCAGGAGTCAAGTTTACAAATTGGTTGGTGAGGTAGTTGGTAATATCGCCATCTATCTGCACAATGGTTTGCATCAATATTTTTTGCGTACCGATTTCCCAAGTTTTTCTGATCAGGGTTACTTGGTCGGGTGTAAGGTCTAAATCATCGATTTTATTAATGGTGCTGAGGTCTACGTCGTTGTTCCACTCGGCCATGTCCTCTAATGGCGGATAGTGGCCTGTTTCTTCGCTAACCAGCGATTCTGCTGGCCAAACGTCTTCGCCAATACCGTAATCTTTACGCCTCATCTTAAACATACCAATGAGGTTAGAGCTGTGTTTTACCAACCTGAGCAAAAGTTTTGAGTTTTCTTCATACTCTTGCATTTGTTCGTAGTTCTTGCTTTTTGCAGCTTTTTCGGCAAAGTAATCAGCGCCTTTTTGAGCTATTCTGTAGATTTCTTTAAATGAATATTCCCCACCAAAATGCCACTGCATAAACACTGGAAATTTACCAGAATCTATAGGATAGGCCTCTGTGTTGTTATCAGGTTTTTGTAAAAGCACCAGACCATAATCTACAAGTAGTTCTCTATAACCACGGGCTATTTCTAGTAGTGCCACGCGTCTAGTTGCAGGCATTTTACTAGATGTGGTCTGCTCTTTTACAATGGTGTTGACCTCTAATGTAAGTAAGTCTGATGCTAGGTTCTTAAGGTAGTCTCTCATTGGAGGGAAACTGAAAAAGGCCGTTTTTTACAGCCTTAGGTTCATAATCCTGATAAAAAAATACTGCTACAAAAAATAAACTAAGGGTCGGTAAATAGCGAGCGGCAACAGCTAATTAGATTTCTGCCTCTTCGTCGTCTATGTTTTCCTCGTTTAGGTTAACGCCTTTTGTTTTTTTGTAAAGCTCATACAGAGATACGATGGCCTTTACGTTGTTGTCTATTATCTCATGGCCTCTTTCTTCTTTTCTTGCGTGGAAGTCCCTCAACCATGCATACTTATCCGTAACCAATTCACTACTGATGTTGGTTACCATATCGCCCTGTATCAAGTTGATGCGGGTTTGGAGTATTTGGAACTCACCATCTTTTTTAACCATGATGTTCTCTTGCTGATCTACTTGGTAATCGCCCACTATGGTTTTTATTTCGAGCGTAGCCAGCTTGCTAATGTGGGTTTCGATGTTTCTGACAAAATCGTAAAAAATACTGCTCTTATCGTTTTCAGGCATGTTTATAGAATTTTGTGTTTACATCCCCAATTTCAAGTTTTGTTTTCAAAAAAACAATAAATACGGATATAATATTCGGAAATTTCAGCATTTTAAAGTGTTTTTACTTGTTTGTGCTTTGCACGGCCCGAGTCCTTGAGATATTGGCAGAAATACCGCTTAAAAGTAGGGCATACTTTAATTTACTTTATAATCTTACAAAGCCAAGCAGATAGGCTTTTTGCTAGAAATGATTTAGATGCAGCAACGTTTCTTGTCTAGTTTTTTAGCTGTAAAGTCATTTTTTATGCTGCAACGTGTACTATTTCTTTTTTTTATCTTATTGTATTTTGCATTTAATGTAACCGCGCAGAGCGAAGCCAATTTATGGTATTTTGGTAAATATGCTGCATTAGATTTTAGCTCAGGCAAACCTGTCCCCATCAATAACAGTAAAATGAATACCGAAGAGGGTTGTGCCAGTATTTGCGATAAGGACGGCAATCTTTTGTTCTATACAGATGGCATTTCGGTTTGGAACAGATTACATGAGAAAATGCCTTCGGGAAATAATTTGATGGGGCATCCATCTTCTACACAATCTGGTGTGATCATACCTAAGCCTGGGAGTAGCGAAATTTACTATGTTTTTACCATAGCCAGTGCAGGTAAAGAGGCTGGCTTTAGATACTCTTTGGTCGACATGAGCATGGCCAATGGCTTGGGTGATGTAGCTGTAAAAAATTATTTATTGGCAACGCCCGTAACAGAGAAAATAACAGCTGTTAAGCACAGAGACGGCTCATCTATTTGGGTAATTGCCCATGAGTGGGAAAACAACCGCTTTTTGGCTTATAAAATTACCGAAAACGGGGTGGAACCCAAGCCTGTAGAAAGTGAAGTTGGATCGATACATCGAGGGAATACCACCAACACACAGGGCTACATGAAGGCCTCGCCTGATGGAACGCAAATCGCTTTGGCATTGGAGGATGAGCATTTAACAGAATTGTTCGATTTTGATAATCTTACAGGTAAGTTGAGCAATACGATACAGCTATATTTGCCAAAAAGCTCATACAACTACGGTATAGAGTTTTCGCCTTCGGGATCTTTGCTTTATGTAAGTGCTGCAGGTACAGGAGAAGTATACCAGTATAACCTACAAGCGGGCTCTGTTGAAAAAATAAAGGATTCTGCTATAAAGGTGGGGCAATCTGAAGCGCAGACTTGGATCGGGGCACTGCAGTTAGCGGTCGATGGTAAAATATATTTTCCCTTGTACAAAAAAACTTTTTTGGGTGTCATCCATCATCCTGATAGCTTAGGAAAAGCCTGTGGCTATGAAAACAACTCGGTAGAATTGGGCGCAGGCATTGCACAGTTAGGTTTGCCCACATTTACTCAAAGCTTTTTTGAAAGTGACCTTACCGAAGACAGCATTAGGTACTTCAGCGAATCAACTAAAATGGCCACTAATGAAGAGATTATTTTAAAGAATGTACTTTTTGATACCGGGAGTGCTAGCATAAAACCTTCTTCTTACAATGAGCTAGAAAAAGTAAGAGAGCTACTGCAAAAAAGACCCAATGCCAAAGTAAAAATAACCGGCCACACCGATAATATTGGGAATAAGTCTTTTAACTTAAAACTTTCAAAAGAAAGGGCGAATAGTGTTAAAAATTACCTAGTAAAACTTGGTATCGATTCCGGAACTATAGCAGTAGAAGGTATGGGTAGCATACGGCCTATTATGAGTAATGCTACGGCAGAAGGTAGGCAAGAGAACAGAAGGGTGACTTTTACGCTATTGGAGTAAAAAGAGCGATGGTTGTACTATCTGTTCTAATCTTGCAAACTAACTAGAACTCGTTGTCCTATAGTTTGCAAATCCGCCTTTTGTTTGTGGTATTCAAATCACAGATTCTAAGATAGATGGTTCGAGGTACGTAAACTTCTAACAGCGCATGGTCTAAACTTAGCGTTACTTTGTTTTTGCCAATTTATGCTTGTACAAAAAACTTTCTCTATTCTTAGAAATCGAGAAACTCTACTAAAGATTGTATGTATCT
>CAKZMZ010000508.1 GCA_937129345.1 uncultured Thalassovita sp.
AGATATTAAATGTTAAAAAGTAGTAAGCTGCGCATCTACTAAAAACCTCATGCTGATTTAATATAACTCTTTGTTTTGGTAAGTTTAGAAGCATAAGCCAAACAAGCCAAAATATCTTCCCTTTCTAAAGCTGGGTAATCAGCTAATATTTCGGACTCCGTCATTCCTGAGGAAAGCAAATCCAATATCATTTCTACGGGATACCTTTTGTTCCTTATGGTGGGTTTACCGTGACAGATTTCGGGGTTAAGTGTTATTCTATCGGAGATATTTCCCATATTTTTTTATTAAAAGTATATTTTCTTTTTAATGCTATAACCGTATTGAAGGTTCAAATAAAGTTGATGTAATTAAAGTCTTATCGTCCTGAATTACAAATTCGGACGATGAGCCTTTAATCATCCCCCTCCTCCTCAATCCCTTTTTTAATAGGCTCCTCCTCTTCGTATTCTTCGGGCAATTTACCGGTATTTTCCTGCATCAAATTGCGCACATCTTCGTGGTTATTGGTATGTATTTCTGAAATGTCGTCTAGTGATTCGGTTTTGCTTTGCTTCAAAAACTCATTGCTCATCTCTATGGCAAAGCTACGGGCAGTGAGCAAGATGTTGGGCAGTACTTCATCTGGTAGGGGCTCGCCGTTAAAAAGTACCCTTCTGCCCTTGTAGTCAATTTGCAGGTAATTGTCGTGGCTGTGGCCTTTGTCTAAAATGTATTTTTTCAATTCGCCTTTTACAGACTCCAACTTTTCCCAATACTCTAAGCGCTTGTTTTGCTTAAAGGCCTGTAAAGCTTCTTCGCATTTTATAAAATATTGTCTGGCCTGTTTGCCCAAATCAGATCGTTGCAACATGCTGATCTCTTTGGCGCAGTGCAAAGCAAGGTGATAATCTGTAACGGTCTGTTTGTTTTGGGGGTGTACTTTTTGGTACGGGGTGTAATCTCGCCCTTTTTCAAAACCATAGCTCAACATCCTATCAAACCACTTAGAAAAACGTTCCTTAGACTCAAAAAATGAGTGCAGCTCCCTAGCCGAGACCACCTTGCCCTGATAAATCTTAATCAATTCCATAAGTTAAAATTAGAGGTAAAATTGCCAATCGACAATGACTGTTGAATAAAACCAAAAAAATCACCCAAAATACCTTAGCAATTTTTTTACTGCTTTAAATAATCTCTATCTTCACAAAAAGAAAAGCTGAAAGAAACTTATGGCAGAGATCATTTCCATTTTGAACAGGAAGGGCGGTGTAGGTAAAACCACCACGGCCATCAATTTGGGCAAGGCCCTTTCTTTGGATGGATACAAGGTTTTGTTGATCGACAACGATCCACAGGCCAACCTTACAGAAGGCCTGGACATTGAGGTAGAATACGAAGGGAACAAGCGCCTCACTCCTACTATTTTCGACGTGTATAAATCGGGCATAGCTTTGCCTATTTTGGAAGTTGGACAGGATTTCTACGCAGTGCCTTCTTCTTCTGATTTGGACGCCATAGAACTGGAGATCAATACGGATTTTAACCGAAATTTTAAGATTGCGGAAGCGGTGAATCCCGTGGCGCCGCATTACGATTTTATTTTGATAGATTGCCCACCTTCTTTGGGGGTTTTTACCCAAAATGCGTTGACTGCTTCCACCAAGTATTTGATACCTACCAAGTGCAGTAGTAAGTTTGCACACAGTGGTATTTCAGAGGCAAAAGCGCTTATTGACAATGAGGTCAAGCGCATCATCAATCCTAAGATAGAGCCTTTGGGCATTGTACTCACTTTTTACGATAAGCGCACTAGGGTAGACCGAGCTGTGGAGGCAGATTTGGAAGAGAATTTCCAACAAGAACTATTTAAAACGCGCATTAAGCAACTCACTAAAATACCCGAGGCGGAATATGTGAGCATGGATATTTTTGACCATGCGGCCAATTCTGAAGCTGCTGCTGACTACCGCGCTTTGGCACATGAAGTGGCCGAACGAGTAAAGGCATGATGATTTTGGTTGAGTTGTTGAGTTGTGGAGTTGAGTTGTCGTAATCATCCAAAGCCCAATTTCTAAAATCCAAAACCCAATTTCTAATATCTAGTCTCCAAAATCCAACAGCAAAAATCTAAACCATGGCAAAAGACAGCATCAGCAAACTCAGAGACAAGAAGAAGACGAAAAACGTCAATATCGAGCATGTGTCTTCTAAATTGGTAAAGCCTTTTTCTGGCAAGGAGATTACCGAGAGCGAGTCTTTGCGCGCTTTTATTCCGCCATTGAAGGAGGAAGAATCGCTGCTGTTGGAGCAGAGCATTCGAGAAGAGGGCGTACGTGAGCCTTTGCTGCTTTGGGCAAACCCCGAAGGATCACATATCTTAGTAGATGGTTATAATCGTTATCGGATCATCAAGAAGATTGAAGGGGAGGGGCGTACCGTAAAGTACGGGGTCAAGTATCTGGAATTTCCTGACTTGGATGCGGTAAAGGATTGGATGTTGCAGAACCAATTGGGCCGTAGAAACCTGACCAACGAGCAGCGGAGTTATTTGCGTGGCTTACGTTATTTGCGGGAAAAAGCCAAGCACGGCGGCAATAGAAAATCAAGTGGTCAAAATGACCCGATGCTCAAAAAAGATAGCGAAGAACAGGGCAGGTTCAGTGAGTTTTTGGCCAAAGAATTTGGCGTAGGAGAGAAGACGATCAGGAGGGACGCCGACTTTGCCAAAGGCTTGGAGATGCTAGGTGATGTGAACCCTACACTTAAAAGCGAAATGTTGGCAGGTAGAGCAAAAATCAAAAAAGTTTCCTTGCAGCAATTAGGAAAAGTTGAAGGCAAAAAGTTGCCTGCCTTCAAAGATGCTAACCAAATAGATGCCTTTGTTCAAAAAGATAAGAATAAGGCTGTTTCAGGTTCATCAGCACGCAAGTCAGTAAAATCATCGCCTGTAATACAAAAACTCTTCAAATCGGCTGAAAATAGCCTCAAAAAGGCTTCAGGCTCTCAAGATTCCAAGGATGTCGCAGAAACCATCAAGATATTAGAGCAACTCAAGAAAATGCTTTAGTTTCCTTTGTGCAATCGCTTTAAAGTTCTTAAATCCCACTTCGGTGATCCAGGTATTAAATGCTCCTTGTTTTTTGCTAAAATGGTCAAAGTTTACGAAATGAACCTCAAACTATCTATGCGAATATCCTTTTTCTTCTTGCTCTTTTTGACGCTATCGGCACTGCCACTTTATCCACAAACCGAACCTGATCGATACAATGTACTTTTTATCATTTCTGACGATTTGAACACGAGAATCGGTCCATTCATGGATTTGGAAAACCATACGCCTAATCTGGACCGATTGGCTGCGCAAGGGGTCCGTTTCAACAGGGCTTACTCTCAATATCCTATTTGCGGTCCCTCAAGGGCTTCGATCATGAGCGGGCTGTATCCCGAGACCAACGGCGTATTGAATAACAACGACCAACCGGGCAGCTACAGGAAAGACACGCCCGCCTTGGCCAACCATCCTTCTTTGGCAGGTTTCTTTAGAGAGAATGGGTACTATTCGGCAAGGGTATCCAAAATTTACCATATGGGCGTGCCCGGTGGTATAGAGCGAGGAGACGTAGGTGGAGACGATCCCGATTCTTGGGACTACACCTACAACGTGACAGGACCTGAAACCTTGAGTAGGGGAGAATTGGAATTGCTTTCCCCAAAGAACTTGCATTACGGTGGAAACTTTGCCAGAATGATTTTGCCCGAAGATAAAACCGAAACCCAAACTGATTATTTGGCGACCAGTCAGGCCATTGCGATTTTGGAGAACAGGGCAGCGACTTTACCTCCTGGGGGCACCAATAAAAAGCGGAAGAAGAAGGATTCTCCTTTCTTTTTGGCGGTCGGTTTGGTAAGGCCACATGTGCCCTTGATCGCTCCCGAAAGTTACTACGAGCCTTATCCCGAAGCCTCAATTAACTTACCCGAACATGAAATTGGAGAAAATGTACCTGAAGCAGCACTAAGAAGACA
>CAKZMZ010000509.1 GCA_937129345.1 uncultured Thalassovita sp.
AAGCGTTTCATTAAAGTCATAGTCGGTACCGAAGTTATCCATTTTGTAAGCGATCTTATCGAGCGATAGGCCATCTAAATACAAATCACTTTTGGTGTAAATACTATCGGGGTTGCTGCCATTAAAGTAGCCTTTTATGCCTAAATTACCATCAGCTGCGCTTAGGCTAAGGGTATCTAGGTACACATAGTGATCCACAGTGAGCCTACCTTTGGCCATTACATTTTTTAGTTGGTATTTATGGTAGTTGATCCGGCCAACATCCACCACAAAATTGATTTCGGGAAAAGGGAATGCAAATAAATTGGTGGTGCTATCGTGATAGGCAGTACTGCTGTGCTCGACCTCTTCCTCGTTGTAAATCACTAATTCATCTACATCCAATATATTTCCTTTGTAGGTAAAATCTCCTGCGAGGTTTTCTTCATTGGTTGCTATTAGGTTTTTTATTGCTGCATTGATTCTAAAATCCGACTTTCCCATTTTTCCGCCAAAATCGCTTATGGTAAGCACTTGGCTTTTGGCTGATAATAGACCGTTAAAATCTTTTAAAGGCAAAGGGTGGAAAGTAAATTGCCCATTTAGATCATCTACAACTAGCTCAAAATCTGGTAAACCTATAGTATCTTTCAATGCTCTTCGATTGGTTTTACCGTGAAGTTTTACATTAAAATCTTTTAATATTTCCTCCTTATATTCTTCAGGCATAAAGTTTTTGCCTTTGTAGGTAAACAGGTCATTAAAACTCATTAAATCTGAATGGAAACCTATTTTAAAATCGATAGGCAATTGAGAGGGCAAGGTATCTAGCAAGGTTTGGTAATTGGCCACTTGGGCCGATAAATGAAAATCGCTTTTATCTATCAGGCCACTAAAATCTTTTAGAATTAGCTGGGCACTATCAATGATCAAATCGGCGTGTACGTTTTTAATGGCATGCGCATAGCTGTTCATACTTACAGAGAGCGTATCGATAAAAAACTCTCCAAAGGGAAAATGTTTATAATTGAGCACCTGGTTTACAGAAGTATTAAAGTGCGCTGCTAATTTAAAGTCCTTCAATACCTCATCGTTCTGTAGGGCCAAGGCAGAATCGAAACTGAGCAATTCGTTAAAGGCCAATCTTTTGCTAGACAAATGAACACTTGCTGTTACGGGGCCTTGTTCTTTGTGCAAAATGCTCGTTAGGTTGGTCAGCTCGCCATTGAGCAACCAATCGCTTTGCTTTAATTTTCCTGAAAAGTCTTTAAAAACCAAGTTGCCACCTTCCCAATAAACACCTCCATTTACTTGTTCAAAAGGATGCGGAAAAGCCTCTAGCTTAAAGTTGAGGTCTTGCATTTCGATCCTAGTGTAAAGCGTATCTTTCAGCTTTTTTATGAGCATATTGGGGTTCTCAGTATCAAAAACATCATTAATGGTTACATCGATCAATAATTTGCCAGATACCTGCGGGAACATTTCTAAATCCAAAAATTCATCTAAATCAGTAAGGTCAATATCGGCATGTAAATCTATATTTAGAGCAGGATTGAGGAAATTCTTTACCTTGAACGAACCCGCAAAAATGCCCTTACCTGGTTTTCCCTTTAGATTTTCTATGTACAACTCACTTGTTTCTAGATTTTGCTCCTCACCATTGGTGTAATAGCCCTTAAAATTTAAATCGTCTAGCTTTTTCTCTCTTTCTTTCTGCACGAACCAAGCATTTTCGCAGCCAAATTCTAAATCTATTCTAGGTGTTTTGCCATTGGCAGACTTACCGTTGATGCGTCCGTTAAAAAATACCTCACCTTCGTTCTGATAATTTTTTAACTTTTGATATACCTCATTGGGTGCCAAAGAAAGCAATAGCTTAAAATCTGGTTTTCTGCCATGAATGCGCAGGTCCATATCCATCTCATTGGCAACAGCTATATCGCCTTCCATATAAAAGCCTGCATCCTCAATCTCGAAATCACTTTTATAAAGATGTAACCATTGCTTATCGAATAAATATGCCAAGTCGAAATGCAAGGCCAAGTGTTTTTCTTTGAACAAGGTACTGCCTTCTGCTTCAAGATTTTTTAAGGTGAGCTTAGTTTCTAGGTGCGATGTGAGTGAATCCGGAGATAGCGAGAGACCAGCTACGGCTTCTTCTATGTATAACTCCACTAGCTGATCATTCATGTAATCTGTTTTCTTTACATCGATGTTTCTCAAGGTAACTTCGTGCAGGTCGAGCAATAAAGCCTCATCACCTTCGGTGTTCTCCTCTTGAGGTTCCATAACATCACTACTTTTGGCTTTGAGTAAGTTCCAACTGCCGTCTTGGAAATGCACAATGTTGAAAGACCCATTTTCTATTATGATTTTTTTTACATCCAATTTGCCGTTAAAGAGTTTATCAAAACTAAAACCCACATACACGTCTTTAAAATGATAAATCGGCTCTTCTTCAGGAGAATCATCTGCATAAAAAGTGAGGTTCTCTAAATCGATAGATACGTAGGGAAAGGCCTTAAAAAAAGCTACATGGCTACCCGATATCTCATATTTACCTGGTTGTTTTTTATTGACCTCAACCAAAAGCTCATCGATAATACGCGCTTGGTTTTGGGTTATCCAAAACATGGCTGAACCCAATAGACCTACAAGCAATATAATCAGAACAAGAAGGTACTTCCACCAA
The DNA here is from genome assembly GCA_937129345.1 of uncultured Thalassovita sp. Taxonomy (GTDB): domain Bacteria; phylum Bacteroidota; class Bacteroidia; order Cytophagales; family Flammeovirgaceae; genus Chondrinema. Next base: position 2,672 of record CAKZMZ010000509.1, read on the forward strand.
TTTTTAAGCATTTTCATCTACTTTGAAGAAATATTCATAATATATGTGAAGCAACGTATTATTTAAAAAAGCTTGTTGATTTCTCACAGAAAGTTATTGCAAAAAAATCCTGTATTTAGAAAGTCTAAAAAAGCGATAGTACTGAAGTTGGTCAAAAACCGAACTACTTTTCCAATTTAGCATATTTGAGCAGCAGATGATACATTATCATTCGATTTTTCAGATTATCATAAATTTTTCAATTAGGATATTTCTTGAGAAGTAAGAATAGTTTTAGGCCGGTTGGGATTCTTAGAAAATGTTGAGTAGTTTGATGATTTACCCCAAAAACCTTTTATATGAGAAAAATTCTATTCGCCGTAATTTTTATTGCTATAAGTTGTGCCTCACCAAAAGCTGAAATAAGCGAAACCGAAGTTAAAGAAACCATTGAAGGCTTTTTTGCAGCTTTGGATGTGAACAATACCGACCCAAACTTAATGAGCCGATATGTTACCGACGATTTTATCATTTATGAAGCCGGACAGAAAATGAGCAAGCAAGCCTTTTCTGACTTTGTATCTTGGGGGCCCTCTATGCAAGAAACCACTTGGGAGTTGAGCGATTATAGAATCTCAATAGAGGGTGCATCTGCCCATGCAAGTTTATTGAATAATGGCACTTTTACCTCTCAGAGAGACTCATTACGCTTGGCTAGAAAACTGCTATGGTTAGAAAGTGCTTATTTGGTAAAGGTGAATGACTCACTCAAAATCAAATTCTACTTTTCTGATAACATTAGTGCTAGCACCGATACCCTAGCCGTAAATTAAAACCTGTGAGAATGAAAAAGGAAGTAAACTCAAAAAATACCCTTGAGACTGAGAAAGGACAATTAGAAAGGGTTAAAGTAGAATTAGAAGCTGCTTTTTTATCTTTTGGAAAGAAGAAGAACCATAAAAGTGGAAACAAACCTGTAATGCATAAACCAAGATCTTTCAAACAAGATAACGATTAAGCATAATAGCTTTTGCATTGGAGATAAGGCAAAAAAAAGCCTCTCTATGAAATAGAAAGGCTGTCTGTTTGTTTCGTGGGCCCACGAGGGCTCGAACCTCGGACCCCCTGATTATGAGTCAGGTGCTCTAACCAGCTGAGCTATGGGCCC
>CAKZMZ010000510.1 GCA_937129345.1 uncultured Thalassovita sp.
GAGGCAAGTTTTTGTGCCTCATCTAAAGATATATTTCCCGTAGGATAATCAATATGGAATAAGTTACAGAGCACGAGTTGCAGTGGACTGCCCTTTGCGCCAATTACCAAATCCAAGCCTTTAGAGTTTTTACTAAGTTTTTCTTCTAATTGATGGCTCAGAAGCAAGAGAATAGAAATAATAGCTATACCTAAAGATAGAATAAGTATATTTAATGTTGAATTTAGAGGATTGGCCTTCAGATATTTAAAGCTGATACTTGGTATATTCATGTTGACGTAATCTGTAATTCTTTAGAAACTGCAAAGGATTCTTGCCCCAGCTATTTAGCCCTAAGTTTGTTTAAACACCTACTTTGAGCTCGCCTATCCAAAATAATTACTTTTTATTGTAACACTAAAGCTTTAGCCTACTTTGCAAGCTAAACAGGCAAGTTGAGGACTTAACCTAAACATATAAATTTAATTGGAAACTACTTATGGAACAGAGAATAATTGCCGAAAAAGTAAAAGCGTATTTTCCTAAAGCTATTGATGCTAAAGATACATCCATAAAGTATATGGGTAAATTGCAGAATGAGAATAATATTGATGTATCAAAAGTGCTTATGGCAACCTCATTGTGCTCAGATGACATCAACATGCCTTCTACTACATTTTTTAGTGTGCTTTTCGGCCCTTTTATTATGGGTGGCCTTGGCGGATTACCCTTTGCGGGTCTCACGGGCGTAACGGCCTTTGCTCATCACATACCGGACAATGGCACAGGATTCATATTTTATGGCCCCCACATCGGTATTACTATGGATGGAATTTTGGGGAAAATGTTCAGACCTAGGCAAGACAAGGCCACCAACTCTTGCGGTGCGCTTATGTTAGTACTCGATAGAATGACAAATATAGAAGGATACACACCAACAATAGATGAAAATGACTACCAACAAGCCAAACTAGAAGAAAGTCTACTACCTTACAAAAATGAAATTATACATGCTAAAAACCCCCAACTGAAAATCACAGAAGTCACTTATGAAAACATCAACAAACGTATACATGAGTACCTAAGCAAGGCTAAAGGGGAATTCCAATGTGAGAAAATCGTGCTTCTAGGTGGCATTGTTATCAATACCAAAGCTGGACTTGACGATTTTTTTGACGTTAGAAATTTTGAGGTAATTGATATAAAAAGCTTACAGGCCTTCTAGAGTATTTCAATAAAAGAAAGGCTTGCTTTAATTGCAGACCTTTCTTTTTATAAAGTTTTTTACATGCCCTTTAACAGCATTACGGCATTTTGTATCATTCTTGAAGGTCCTCTCCAAAACATTCTGTATTGAGTATTATCTAGGATGAGCACGACCTTACCTTTTCCCATAGGTACCACAACGCTATTAGCTTTGCCCTGTAAAGTTTTAAGGTTTTCTTGGGAAGCATAGCCAGCCACAAATAAATCATTCAAATTTTTACTATAATAACCTACAGTTTGTACTCCTGGAGCAGGCTCAAAGGCACTATTACCGAACTTTAATGCATAACAATACTCATCCATACCAAATGCTAATGGGTTAGAAACATCTAAATTCAAATTTAGAGCAGAGCCTGGAATTCTTTTCAAACCACTATAATCCCTAATGTTTTCATAAGCGAGGTATTTAATAGCCTCTGAAGTATCTTTTTCGGTTTCCACAAGTTTTACTTTGGTAAAATCTGAATTGCCAGCGGCAAAATACTCCGCCGCATTTTCAGTAGCTACCAAAACACCTCCTCGGTTTATCCAATCTTTTAACCCTTCTAAAGCATCTTTATCGAATACTTTTCCCATATCGCTAATAGATGCACCGGGCAAAAGCAACACGTCGTAATCATTCAAATCTGCGGCGCCATACCTTCTGCCAAAATTAGGTACTGAAGCTTGGTTTAAACTTGTGGTCCTTATTTTCGAAACAGGCATTTCGGTTTCTTGATCAAATAAAAACCAAAGTTGCCCTGAAGTATAGGTATTAAAAGGACGATCGACCATAAGAGCAACTTTAGGGCGTTCTACAGGCCTCATATTTCCAGATCCTAAATCCAAACCTGTCAACATCCTACCGGTATTAAATCCTGTAATCTTTACTTGAGCATTTTTAGCGATTTCCTGCATATCCTGCTGTATTTCGTCTGCCTTATCCATATTTCTGCCTAAAAGAATCACTAAAGAGCCAGGGTTAAAGTTAGTGGATTCACTGGCAAAAGGCTTTCTTGCAGACCTCACCCTATAACCTTTTTCCCAAAGCATATTTAACGCTTTGGGTGCAAACCGCTGTTTCCAGTCAATTACATAGGCATAACTAGCATTAGGGTTGAGTAATTCTCCCCCAAAAACTAACTTTTCTTTAACCTCCTCAGAACTTATATCAAATGTAGAAGTACTCGCATAAGCCTCAAGGTTATAAGCCAATGGCGCCGCCCACGTAGCCATATCGTACATTACTGAGTCTTCTATGCTTAGCCTACGTTGCAATAAGGTATTGATAAACAAATGCTTGGATTGATTTGCCGATATAAGATAAGTACCACTAGCAAAAGTTTTACTTTCATTTTGACCACTTCTGTAGTTCAAAGCATTTTTTACCGTAAGGTTTTGCGTAAGCCTTTCTACTTTTACTCCGTGCTGTAACATTACATTGATCACGTCATTTAGATACATGTTACCATCGTCAGGCAAAAAATAAGACTTGTAAGGCGACTTACTATTTTTAGGATGCAGTGCTTCGTAAAAGTAATTTTTAAATAGTTTCTTTTGCCCAACCACTTTTTTTATAGTTGCCATTGAAGTTTGGTAATGATCAAAAATCTTCTGACGCAGCTTTAGAATATATCCATCTTCAGTTTCTATGGCGCGCCCTGCTCCAATACCGCCTTGTTCGGTAAGCATACCAATAGCCCCCATTACAGAGGGATAACTTGATCCATAACCCGGATAGAAGAAGTCGAAAGCCTCTCTAGTAAAGTACATTACCTTATGTTGATTAAAGGCGGCAATATTGGCTTTGCCGATTGTATCTGCCAAGGCCTCATAAGCATCAGGTAATAGTTTATTTCTTGGAGTGGTACCAGGCACTGTAAAATAGTTGTTGTTATAACCTTGCTCATGGTAATCTGTATGCACTTGTGGCATCCATTTTTGGTAAATGGCAACATGCCCTCTAGATTCTGGATGAACACCCCAAATCCAATCTCTGTTTAAATCGAACCAATAATGGTTTGTTCTTCCGTTGGGCCATGGTGCATCGTGTTCATACTCATAAGGATCAGTTGCAATCACTTTATTTTCTGCCGATTTGTACCAATATACAAACCGATCCCTACCATCAGGATTGATACATAAGTAAAATATCATTACTGCATTATCGAGAATATTTTCAGTCTCTTCATCTTGGGCGGCTACCAATCTATAGGCTACTTGCATAGCTGCCTCTGTACCAGATGCCTCATTGCCATGTATATTATAGCTGTATGAAATTACCACAGGATCATTTTCAATAATTTCCTCAGCCTCTGTTGCTGCAATATTTTGGGCATCAGCTAATTTTAAGTTGTTTTCTCTTATCTCTTCTATATTAGCTTGGTTTTCCTCAGAAGTAATGACCATGTAAACCAAAGGCCGATTCTCATAGGTCTTTCCATATTCATGAACTGTAATCTTGGGCGAGGCATCGGCTATTTTTTTTATGTAATCTACCGCACTATGGTAAATGGTATAGGTTTCGCCTAATTCGTAACCCAAAAACTCTTCAGGAGAAGGGATGCTGTTGTCGTAGCTTAAGTCCTGCTCAAAAGCAAACCTTTCTGGAGTAAGGTCAATATTTTGCGCCAAAATATTTAGGCTGTAACAAAGAGTTACTATGCTGAGGAATATCCATTTAAAAGAAAGCTTCATATAGTCTTAGAAAAATTATGATAAAAAAGTTTTACTGAAAAAAGATAGATACTAAAAACACATTGTAAAAGTACCATTTTTTCTTAGTAATATTAAATTTTGAATCATGAAGTATGCAGGAATAGACGGGTGTAAAAAAGGTTGGGTTTGTATTTGCCTAGATGACAATGGCCAATGGGAAATCGGTATATATGAAAATATTGAAGAGATATTCAAAAAACATAAACAAATCGAAACAGCCTTAATTGATGTTCCTATAGGGCTTCCGTACAAAGAAAAAAGAGCTTGTGATACATTTTGCAGAAAACTACTTACTAAAAAGAGGGCCTCAAGTGTTTTTCCGGTTCCTAGCAGAGAAGCAGTTTATGCCATAGACTACAAGGAGGCATGCTTAAAAAATGAAGAAATTCTAGAAAAAAAACTTTCTAAACAGACGTGGAACATAAGCAATAAAATCAAAGAGATTGATAAGTTTTTAATGAAAAAGCCTAAATACCAATATATTCTAAAAGAAGCCCATCCTGAACTTAACTTTTATGGATGGAATTTAGATGAACCGATGGCATTTAGTAAAAAAACACTGGAAGGCAGAAAAGAAAGAGCAGCCTTATTATCAAAGTATTTAAAAGAAAGTGAGCGCATTATCTCTTTTGCTCAAAATCATTTTAAGTCAAGCCAAATAAATAGCGATGATGTTTTAGACGCTATGGTACTTGCGTTATCTGCAACCAAGAGCAAAGCATTAGTAAGCCTACCCGGCTATACTGAAAAAGACAAACAAGGATTGGATATGAAAATCTGGTATTTCCCTAAAAACGAAGAAGCCTGCTAACTTTAGCAGGCTTCTTTTAATTAAATCTACATTAAAGGTTATCTTCTTCTTCCACCTCTTCTGCCGCCACCGCGCTTGTTACGACCACCTTGCTCTCTGTCATCACCTCCTCCTAAGTCTACATTAGCAGAAAGATCCGGTTTACCATAGATTTCACCCTTAAATATCCAAACCTTTACACCAATTTTACCATAGATAGTTTGGGCTTCTACCACAGCATAATCTATGTTGGCACGTATTGTATGCAAAGGAATACGTCCTTCCTTGTAAGTTTCATCTCTCGCCATTTCAGCACCGCCCAATCTGCCAGAAACTTTTATTTTTATACCTTGAGCACCTACCCTCATAGAGTTGGCAATCGCTTGCTTCATGGCTCTTCTGTAAGAAACTCTGTTGCTGATTTGTTGCGCTACAGATTCTCCAACAAGCTTAGCATCAAGCTCAGGTCTTTTAATTTCGCTGATGTTAATTTGAACGTCTTTACCAGTAAGCTTCTTTAACTCTTCTTTAATCTGATCTACCTCTTTACCAGCTTTACCGATAACCACACCAGGACGAGCAGTATGAATGGTAATAGTAAGTCGTTTTAACGTTCTCTCGATAGCTACTCTAGAAATACCTGCTCTAGGATTTGGAATACGAGCACTTACATATTTTCTAATCTTTTCGTCTTCAACCAGTTTAGAAGCGAAATCTTTACCGCCAAACCAATTAGATTCCCAACCTTTTATAAAGCCTAATCTAAGACCTATCGGATTTACTTTTTGTCCCATGTGATTTAATTCAAATTAATCGTTATTTTCTTCTTCAGTAACTACTTCTTCAGATTCATCTGCAAAGTCGTTCAAAGAATCAACTATAAGTGTTACGTGATTTGATCTTTTTCTAATTCTATGTGCCCTGCCTTGAGGTGCTGGCCTAAATCTTTTTAAAGTCTTACCAGGAGTAACAAAGATTTCCTTAACATACAAATCCGCATCTTCAATTGAAGCATCAGGATTTTTATTTTCCCAATTAGAAACAGCAGATAAAAGTAATTTTTCTATATAAACTGCTCCAGCTTTAGGCTCAAATTTTAAAATATTAAGGGCCTCGCTCACTCTTTTTCCTCTTATCAAGTCCACAACCAATTGCATCTTACGAGGAGCAATTCTTACGTTTCTTAATATGGCTCTAGCTTGTTCCATTTTTATAATTTTTATCTTTTCTTATCCTTTTTGGCAACATGCCCTCTAAAATTTCTAGTAGGCGCAAACTCACCAAGCTTATGACCTACCATATTCTCTGTTACATAAACAGGTATAAATTTATTGCCATTATGAACAGCGAAAGTATGTCCAATAAAATCAGGCGAAATCATGGATCTTCTCGACCAAGTTTTTATTACTGATTTCTTACCGCCCTCATTCATAGTCTCTATTTTCTTTTCTAAACTATAACTTATATAGGGCCCTTTCTTTAATGATCTAGCCATTTTTATTAATTATTTTTTACCTTTTCTGCTAATTATTAATCTATCGGAATACTTGTGAGGCGACCTTGTCTTCTTACCTTTAGAATACAATCCGGTTCTAGACCTAGGATGACCACCTGAAGCCCTACCTTCACCACCGCCCATTGGGTGGTCTACGGGGTTCATAGCTACACCACGGGTTCTTGGTCTTCTGCCCAACCATCTTTTTCTACCTGCTTTACCAAGCTGCTCATTCATATGGTCATTATTAGAAACCGTACCAATAGTAGCATAGCAAGCGCCTAAAACCATTCTAGTTTCGCCAGATGGCAATTTGATGGTCACATATTTACCTGAGCGGCCTAGTAGCTGTGCATATCCTCCAGCGCTCCTTACTATAGAAGCTCCTTTTCCTGGTCTCAACTCAATATTGTGTATAATAGAACCTACTGGAATTTTTCCTAAAGGCAAAGCATTACCAACTTCTGGTGGCACACTCTCGCCAGATTTTACCTTTTGGCCTACTTTAATACCTTGAGGAGCAATGATATAGGTTTTTTCTCCATCTTCGTACTGTAGAAGCGCTATGTATGCTGTACGGTTAGGGTCATACTCAATACTTAAAACCTCAGCAGGAACCTCATGCTTACTACGCTTAAAGTCTATAATTCTATATCTTCTTTTATGACCGCCTCCTCTATACCTCATGGTCATTTTACCAGAATTATTTCTTCCACCTGTTTTCTTCATAGGAGCCAACAAAGACTTCTCAGGGCTGCTTTTTGTAATCTCGCTAAAAGTAGGAGCAATCCTAAATCTTTGTCCTGGTGTTATAGGCCTTAGTTTCTTAACTGCCATCTTAATTTATTTTTTCACTTCTTAAAGAAAGTAATTATACATTGTCGTAAATATCTATAATCTCACCCTCTGCCAACTTCACATATGCCCTTTTTACATCTGAGGCCTTGCCTGATATAAATCCAGCTTTAGTATACCTTACTTTAGATTTTCCTTTTCTGTTCATGGTTCTCACGCTCTCTACGTTTACACCGTACTTGCTTTCCACCGCATTTTTAATCTGGATTTTATTGGCTCTTTTGTCTACCTCAAAGCCATAGACACCAGACTCGTTTAATAAGGATACTTTTTCAGTTATGATGGGCTTTTTTATTATGTCCATTTTTCAGATAATTAAAACTTTGAGAATTTCTCTACTGAGTTTTCAAAAACTAATAGATGTTCTGCATTTACAATATCGTAAGTGTTAAGGTTAGAAACAGTAGTAACCTTAGCCTTTGGCAAATTTCTAGCAGATAAGTATATGCTCTTATCGCTCTCAGGCAATACAAAAAGAACTTTTTTATTTTGTAAACTCAAACTATTCAATATAGCAAGGCACTCTTTTGTTTTGGGC
>CAKZMZ010000511.1 GCA_937129345.1 uncultured Thalassovita sp.
ATCATCGGGTAGCACGGCTCCAAAGTTTACTGGCATGTTGAGTACCTGCTGTAAAGAGTTGGTATACTGATGCTTGGTGAGTCTTCTTATCACTGGCTTTTCATCTGCCTTACGTACGGCTACTGCTTGTTGGATCGAAGCCGTTATCCAATCCACCAAAACCCTTCTTTCTGCATCGGTAAGTTGGTCTTTGTCCTCAGGAGGCATTTCTCCGCTATTCACCATATCTAGCATTACCCGCCAAGTTTCTGCATCTTTGCCATGTATGATGTCTGGGTCTATATTGTCTAGCCTCAAACCTCCTTTCTGCTCTTCTTCACCATGGCAACTCACACAATAGTTCTTGGTAATCGGGTTGATGTCTTTATGGTAATCGTACTGTTCTAGTGTTTCGCTCACCAAGGCAGTTTCCATCTCAACCAAACCGTCTAATGAGTAAGGGTCATCACCTAAAAATGCCCTTACTTCGTCTGGTAAATCTTTAGTAAGAAAATTAGAACCATGTGTAATGGTTCCGCCATAATGCCCTGCAATACTCAAAATCGCAACATTTACCATTAGTATTGAATGATAAGGCGTAATCCGCTTTTCGCTAGATTCTTGGCTTTTTAACACCAAAAGCCATACACTTAACAGAGCGGTTCCCACGCCCAACCACTTGTGCACAACAAGTGCATCTGAACCATAATCACCCGCTGCTGCCAACATGGTTCCTGCAATTACTGTTGGTATTGAAGTGATGGCCACCAACCAAAGTAAAAGGTGACAAGCAGGCCCAAGCTGCAAACTCGGCTTAAAATAATTGAACACTTCAAATGCGAAAAGCGCCAGCAACATACCAATGGGGAGATGCACCAACAAAGGATGGAAATTGCCAATAGTGGATGCGAACCAACTGGCCTGAGCGCTCTCAAAAGGATATATCACCAAAACGAGCAGCAAAACGCTCACTGCAATGGCCCCATAAAGGAGGTATCTTTTATTGGTAAAAGTCAAGATGTTTCTCAATTAAGGCTTGAAAAATTATTTCAACTCATAAGTTCTTAATTTTTTGACTATTTATCAATCTAAAAGCCGCTAAATGAGGAAATTAGAGCTTTTAAGTATACTACTTCGAAAATTTATACAATAAAAAAGGGGAAAGCGTGTCTCCCTTGTTCTTCGAGTTCAGGATCAATCAGCTGTTCTTACAGTCGTTAGAATTTTATCAAACATGCGATCACTAAAGTACTTCCTTATAAAGAGCATGATCTTGGCCATTTTTCCGGCTGCGTATCTTGTTTTTGGCTTTTTAGCATAAATGGCCTTAACGATGACATCTGAAATAACAGAAGGTGGAGAAGAGGCACCCTTCTTTTCATAAGAATTTTTCGTGGCCTTTGCCATTGTTTGAGCCATTTCGGCATAAACCCCTTCACCAGAGTGTTTAAGCATAGGCCCGTGGACTACATCACCAAATTCGGTAGCTATAAGGCCAGGTTCTACAATCACTACATCTATGTTAAATTGCTTCAATTCAATACGCAAACAATCGCTCCAACCTTCTAAAGCGTGTTTGGTGGCATGGTACCAACTTCCTAGCGGCGTGTAAATCTTACCTCCTATCGAAGACATATTGATGATTTTTCCACTTTTTTGCTTACGCATATGTGGCAATACTGCCTGTGTAATCCTAGCCAAGCCAAAAAGGTTGACCTCAAACTGTCTACGTGCCTCATCAATAGAAATGTCTTCTACAGCTCCGTATAAACCATAGCCAGCGTTGTTGATCAAAACATCTATGCTACCTTGCTCATTTATAATTTGCTCAACGCAAGCTAGTATATCGGTTTCCTCGGTAATATCCATTTTAATGGCCTTGCCTCCTGCCTGTACCAGTTCTTCCATTTGCTCAACACGCCTTGCAGCCCCGTAAACCATATGGCCTTCTTTTAGTAATCTTAGGGCAGCATCTTTGCCAATACCAGAAGAAGCGCCTGTTATCAATATTACTTTTTGATTTTTCATAGTTATTAAATCAGTGATTACTTACTCACATTTGTGATAAAAATATTTCAGATTCCATATTTTTTTAAAACAAACTGAATGGTTTTCTCTACATCAAAAGATGCTTGTAGGTAGAACCTAGTAGCCAAACCGTCTAACAGAATTAAGAGATGCTCGGCCTCCATGTCTGCTTGCTTATAACCTAAAGCATCAAAAGCTTGGGTCAAGGCTTTTTTTACTACTTCCATTTTATGTTCGCCATACTCCTCTAACTCCCACTTTATTTTATACTGCAGCTTCCAAAATTCAGCAAGCTCTTTATTTTGATTCATCTTGAGACCCAATTCAAGCGTTTTTCTTATGGCTTCTTTAGGTTCAGTTTCTGTTACTACATCAGCAAAAAGTATTTTTGCCTTTTCTTCTCCTTCTTTCAGTATGGCATTGAGCAAGCCGTCTTTGTTTTCAAAATGTCTAAATATTAAGCCTTCAGAAACCCCGGCTTTTTTGGCTATTTTGCTTGTAGAGGTGGCGGTAAAACCTTCTTCTGCAAAAAGCGCCAAGGCCGCATTTAATATCTTTTCTTTCTTTTTTGTCATAGTGAGTGATTACTCACAAATGTAAAGACTTCTTATGTTCGATACAAATTTTTATTTGAGCGTTTACCTTTCTTCGTAAATAGAATAGAATCTAAAGACCGCAAGAATCGTGTTCTTGGGTCTTCTTTCTCCAAAAAATGAAACATTTAATTCACATACAATTTTTTGTATTCAACTAACGGAATCGCTAAGTTTATTAAAAAACTACAGCAAGGCATGATATGATTTCCCTGAAAAGAATAACTTTTTTGTTTTTTCTCACACTTTTTAGCAGCATGCTGCATGCTCAGTCTAGTGAACTCTCAGAACAAGATAAAGAAGCCATTAAGTACAAATCGAAGGATTTTATAAGAGAATTGGGCTCCCTGCTAAATTTGATCAAAGATCCTAGCATAGAAGCTTTTAAGAGAAAGGAAATCATAAGGAATAGTTATCTACCATCAGCCAACCAGATATTTTTAGACGAGAAGGTCATTATCGAAGATGACATCGACCCGAATTTTTACGATCACAATGCCAAGAAAAATAGCGAGGTCCCAAAGTACTTAAACGATCTAGAACTTTTCTATGAAAAATCTGAAGAGTCTACCATCCTAATCGAAAATATAGCGACTTATGAGGTTTCGCAGAGAGATTTCATCTTTTTGCCTGTTTATTTTGAAATGACTTTTAAGGGTCAGCATATTGTAATTGATAAACCTTACAGAACTGTTAAAAGAATTGCTACGATTAAAGCCGAAAAGGAAAATAATTTGTGGCAACCACTTATTGTGAGTATTGTATTCTACAA
>CAKZMZ010000512.1 GCA_937129345.1 uncultured Thalassovita sp.
TACTTTTTCGCCGTGGGCGGTCCAGTTACCGCGCTCAAACACATGGGTTTCTCGCTTAAAGTCCTCAGAATTTTCCATCATGATTGGGCTTCTTTTTACTGGGGCATCAAGTATTTTAGGAATAGACGCCTCTAGTTGTTGATGCATCTCTCGATTGTCTTCTCCGGGGAGGCTTTCTCTAAAAAGCAACCATTCTAAACTAGAAACATAGCCTTTGCTTCCTGGTGATTGGTAGATGAAGTACAAATCGTGTGTACCTTCAATAGGCTTAATATCGATTTGTTCGGCTTTATGTATCCAAAAGTTACCTGAAGATTTTATATTGATTTCGCCAATTTTCTGTCCATCAGGTGCATCTAATCTAATTTCGATTTTGCCCTTGCTTTCTTTGGCACCGTATCTTAACAAAAGTTTATCGGCGTTTTTTAAGTTTACCTTTCGAAGTCGCGCCATCCCACCGTTTTCTACTCCTAAAAATTTATTATCTATGAGCGCGCCCGCTACTATCGTGTCAAAATCATGGGGATGATATTTCGGTTCGAAAGTCTTAAAGAAAAGTTCGGTTTCTTCTGCGGCCTTTTCTGAACCCGTATGTTCCTTTACCCAAAGCGCAATTTTATCAATTTGTGCTTTGTCTTCCTCATTTTCATAAAAGCGGATATTGGGGTATTCGCCCGGCACATCTTCATCTCGTGTATTGTTAAAAAAGGCGTAGAATTGGTAGTATTCCTCCATTTTAAAAGGGTCATACGGATGGCTATGGCACTGTACACAAGCGAAAGTGGTGCCCATCCAAGTATCCATTGTGGTGTTTACCCTATCCAATACGGCTGCTACGCGAAATTCTTCATCATCGGTTCCACCTTCGTCGTTGTTCATGGTATTTCTATGAAAACCCGTGGCAACCAATTGCTCATCGGTAGGGTTGGGCAGGAGGTCGCCTGCTAATTGCTCAATTGTAAATTCATCAAAAGGTTTGTCTTGGTTAAAGGCATCGATTACCCAATCGCGGTATTTCCAAATGGTGCGCTCGCTGTCTTTCTCATAGCCTTTGGAGTCGGCGTATCTTGCTAAATCTAGCCACATAGAAGCCCACTTTTCGCCAAATTTGGGCGATGCTAGCAAACTATCAACCAAAACCTCATAGGCTTTATCGGTTGGGTTGCTCAAATAGGTATTGAGCAACTCTTGCGAAGCAGGCATACCAATCAAATCCAAACTAACCCTTCTTGCCAAGACTTCAGGATTTGCCTCTACACTGGGCGATAGATTTTTTTTATTGAGTCTGTCGATGATGAATCGATCAATTCCATTCTTTACATTATAATTTCTATCGCTTGCATGGATACCTGCCGACAAGGGTTCCGCTTCAGGCACTTCAACTTCTTCAATTTTCTTGTAAGCCCAGTGTTGGCCCCACTCCGCACCTTGATCTACCCAACGGGTGAGTATGTCTATTTCCTCATCACTCAATGGTGGGCTTTCTGGTGGCATCCTTTCTTCAGGGTCAGGGTGGGTCAGGCGCTTTATAAACTCGCTATTGGCAGCATCTCCGGGTATAATGGCTGGGTGGCCTGACTCTGTATCCGCTACAGCTTCTTCTCTAAAGAGCAAGCTAAAACCAGCCGTACGCTTAACCCCGCCATGGCAAGAAATACATTTGCTGTTGAGCAGTGGTTTTACTTGGGTACTGTAATCTACTTTATCCTCAAAACCCGAAGAAAATAACAAAGCATAAAAAACCAATGCTGCTGCTATAAGACCTACAGGTATTAATATTTTTTTTGTATTCATTTCCTATTTACATCAATGTGGGTGTTACTTAGACCCGTAAAATTAGAATACAAAAATTAAAGCTTATCTATTAATTAAGCAAAGGTTTTTGAAATGCATTTTCTAAATGTTGATTTTTGTTATACGAGTTTTGGTTTTTGGATAAAGTATTGGAAACCAAACGATAAACTAAAGAGCTTATGTAATGCAAATTATCTGTTTTACCTTTTAGAAATAAATAAGAAAGCCTTAACAGTGAGCAAAGGCTTTGGCTTAAAAAACCATCACTTTTTTAAGGCACAAAAATACCTTCAACTGGAACAATAACCCTATCGGCGCCTTCTACTTCAACCACCACAGGATTGCTGCCGTCTAGATTGGCCATACCTATTTTGTCACCCCAAGTAGTCCAGAAAAGTCTTTGTGAAGCTTCATGCACGGCAATGCCATAAACTCTTGCGTCTGGTTCAAATATGATGGTCTCTATATTCTCGCCATTAAAGTCGGCTCTTTTAATACTGGCACTTTGCATATCGTTAAAAATCACTTTTTCATTAGAGCCATCCACAGAAATACCATAGCCATAACCGCCGTGGTCAAAATCTATGATCCTGTTTAAGCCACGTCCATCGGTTTTTCCTCTAAACACAGATTCTCTACCTTCTACAGGGGTTACTGTAAAAATTTTATCTTCATATAGTTCCATGTCTTGTGCGTTGCCAAATCTGTTGTTTTTGGATTGGTCTAATATCACTTTTTTACTTAAATCGTTGATGTTAATTGCCCAGATTTCTCTGGTAGTGTATTTGGAAGCTAATAGGATGTTGTTAGCGGTATCGAGTTCTAAGTCCCTCACTTCTACAAAATCTGCACCGACTACGCCGTTTTGGCCATCTATGGTATTTCTCAGAATTCTTTCATTGCCATAATCTGGTACACATGATTGGTTCTTGCATCGTGTGCCAATGCACCACTAGGGCCTCTTGGCACAGTAAATAAGGAGAATACCTTGCCTGTATTTACCTCATAATATTTTAACATGTGTGCATCAAAATCCACAAAAAGAAGTGAGACAGGATTGAAAATATGTTTTTAGCCATAGCAATTTTTTTGATAGGTATTTTATCAAAAGAGCGCTGCAAGACTCTTTTGTCTAAAAATTTATTTGTGCTGTGCACCTATGCTATGAGCTATTCGCTGCAACTTTAGATCTTACTCAAGGGAGGGAATGGCTTTTCAACCTTACTTGACTTATTTGTAAAGCTATGGAGCCAATATCTATCTTTGGCTCCACAACTTTAAATTTCTTTTATTTCATAAAAATACCCGATCCTAAATAGTTGTCCTCTCCTCTCCAGTCGGGTTTCCAGAAAATGGTACTTTGGTGGGAACCGTCATTATCCACATCTATTTGCGCAGCGTTAAGCCTAAAGCTGTTCCACTCACCGCTTTGTTTTTCCTTTAAAAATGCCAAAGGAATGGCCAGCTCTACAGCAAAACCACCATCAATTAATTTTGTGGCTACCTGAGTACCTTCGGGCAGTCTATCTGCTTGGTACAAAGTTGTACCTGTTTCTGATTTTTTTGTAGGAGGCGAAGTGATGAAATAGGCAGTTTCACCCCAATCACCAGTACCACCAGCTGCTTCTTGAGCCACTCTTGGGTCTAAAGCAATGGTAAAGCCATCTTTTTGTAAAGGATTGCGCTCGGCAGAGACCACCATTTCATCATCGGTAATTTTAGCCCCCACATAAAGAAACGTCTCATCATAGGCCACATCAAATTTGAAAGAACCATCTGCTTTGCCTTGGTGTGAAAAAGGGTTGGCCAGTACGTATTTATCCTTGTCTACAGTAATGGAGAGTTCTTCCCATTCGTCAAGGTTGCCATCAATTTTTACGGCATCCTGCAATTCTGTTAATTGAAGCATTCTTTCTGGCTTGAGTCTTTTCTCTACCTCAACCTCTATTTCTGGCTTGCCCTCTGCCACATAACTGATTTCGGCCTCTATCTCAAAAGGGGCAATATCATCGACACCCATATTTTCTACAGCCGTAATTTCCACCTCAATCATTTCTACAGAGTTTGGGGCTACTTCAATTTCTCCATGGGTAAAAGAGCTTGCTATGCCCGGGCTGGCGAGCAGTTCTAGTTCTACCTCCATAGGCACATCTCTATCATTGGTTAGTTTAATAGTGGTTTGTCCTTCTTCAAAAACCTCATCTTTAAGCATAATAGGCGAAATGCTAACGGCATTGGCACTCAATAGAGGACTAAAATAATCTTTCATCTCTTCGGTAACCAAATCTTCTCCCCAAATGCCCTCGAGCATTAAATTAGCCATAACTGGCCCGTTGGGTGTCATGGTGATCCATGTTACGTGATCAAACTCTCCAAGTTCTGGGCCCCTTAAAGCACTGCCGCCACCCGTTGTGGCCAAAATAAAATATTTACCATTGTTGCGCTCATATTTTACATAACTGTGTCTGTGGCCTGCGTAAACAGTATGTTTGCGGCTATCTAGTAATTTTTCTACATCGGGCCAGCGTAGCGTTTCGGCTTCTTGGTCCCAAAGGGGCTGGTGTAAGAAGAGCAATGTCCATTTTACGTCTTTGTTATCATCCAGTACTTTCTTGATGTATTCGTATTGTTCGTCGCCAATAGTGCCACGGCCTGCACCTCGGTAGTTATCCTCAGAGTTAAGGCAAAGAAAGAGTACATCCTGATACACAAAGTGGTAATAAGTTTTGCCAAACAATTCTTCCCACTTTGTTTCCATTACCTTGTTGGTAATGTCGTGGTTGCCCGGAACATAAAAGAAAGGCACCTGCAGTTCATCAATAAAACCATTGAACTCTTTCCATTGTCTGTCTAGTTCAGCAACATCTTCTGTATAGCCCTCAATTAAATCTCCCACACTTAGCACAAATTCTGGTTGTAAGAGGTTGAGTTTTTGGATGCCTTTTAAAAAAATCCCGGGGCGATGCCCGCCTGTTCTATCAGATACGATGGCAAACTGAAAGTTGCCCGGGTCGTTGTTCAAGTCCAAACTAGTATAAGGCTTAGGCCCAGAAATGGACTCTATTGTAATTTTGGCTTTTTCTTGTGCATACAAAGGAAAAAGCAAAAAAATAGCTGCAGTAAAAAGTAGTAGTCGTTTCATATATCTTCTATCAAAAAATTTCTTGAAAATATAAAGGGTATTTTTCAGCTTTGCCCACTGTTGCGTTAATTTTTGGTGAAATTTCAGTTTTATAAGGATGAAGACATTTCCTAAACGACTCGGAAAAACCTTTGCACCTCTTAGGCTTGGCAAAACAACTTAACTCAATTTATTAGCGAGATCATTAAGTTTCCATTAAATCTTTTCACTATTCTGCTTTTTTGAGGGCTTTGCCAAGCGAAACATCAAGTGCTTATTGTGTAGTCTTAAAATTATAGGTAGATTTAGTTGGGCTACAAAAACTATTTCATGGATTTCACAGAAGAACAAAAGCGAATATTCAACTTTGTTCGGTTTGAGGAAAACAATGGCATTATCGATGCCGTTGCCGGATCGGGCAAAACCACTACCATTATTGAAAGCGCTGGTTTTATCGATAAGAGCAGGTAGGTGCT
>CAKZMZ010000513.1 GCA_937129345.1 uncultured Thalassovita sp.
ACCAACGCACTTTACAAAATCTCTACAGCTTATTTTTTTTAAATATGGTGGTTTTGTCTCTTTCTGGCCCATAAGACAGTAAACCCACCTTTACACCTACATAATCCTCAATAAATTTGATATAATTTTTCAGTGTATCAGGGAGCTTGCCACTTAAATCTTCATCTGGCCAACCTTCAAATTGTTTATATATCGGTTCAATCGACACTGTATTTAAGTCGTAAGGCAATTTATCGGTTTCATATTTGTCATCTACTCTGTAAGACGTACAGGCTTTTATTTTTTCAAAACCTGAGAGAACGTCGGCTTTCATCATATAAAGGGTGGTAACTCCATTGAGCATTACAGCATATTTTAAGGCAGGCAAGTCAAGCCAACCACATCTTCTCTCTCTACCAGTTGTTGCGCCAAACTCTCCGCCCTTCATTCTTAAGAGGTTACCTGTTTCATCTTCTAGTTCTGTTGGAAAAGGCCCTGAACCAACTCTTGTACAATACGCTTTGAATATACCGATTACTTGGTCAATACTTTTAGGAGAAATACCTAAGCCCGTACATGCTCCTGCACTTGAGGTATTAGAACTGGTTACAAATGGATAAGAACCAAAATCTATATCTAGTAAGGTACCTTGAGCGCCTTCTGCAAGTATCTTTTTTGCTTCAGAACTATATTCATTTATAAGATACTCACTAGATACAAGATGCAAGTCTTTCATGAAATCTATGGCATCGAAAAACTCTTTATCAATATCTTTAGGAATCTCGTGGCCCATAAATGCCAACTTTTGTTCATGATGTTCATAAATCGCCTTGTATTTATCAATGAAATCATCCCTTTTTATATCGCCAACCCGTAAACCAAGGCGAGCGATTTTATCTTGATACACAGGACCTATACCTTTAAGCGTGGAACCAATTTTATCTTTTCCTTTTTGTTTTTCATAGGCTGCGTCTAAAAGCATATGAGTAGGTAATATTAAATGTGCTTTTTCCGAGATGTGTAGCCTTGGAGTGATGTCACCAAAAGTCTCATTGGCTGTTTCAATTTCTTCTCTTAAAATGGTGGGATTTAAGACTACACCATTGCCTATTAAATTATGTACATTAGACCTGAATATGCCTGAAGGCAATTGATGTAAAACAAATTTTTTACCGTCAAATTTTATGGTATGCCCTGCATTTGGCCCGCCTTGAAAACGCGCTATTAAATCATAATTTTCAGATAAAAAATCTACTATTTTACCTTTACCTTCATCTCCCCACTGTAATCCTAATAATACATCCATTTGTTTATTTTTTTAATAATTGAACTCCCTCTCTTTTGGTATAGACGATATTACAAATCTTTCTCAGCTTGGTTATCGCAAAAAGCTTTTGGATGTGATGAGAAGGCCTCAAAATTACCATATCGCCTCCTGCATCCTTTAAAGTATTATAACTTCTGATGATAAAGCTCAAACCAGAGCTATTCATATGATTGACATGAGTTACATCCAATATGCACTTTACAATATTAGATGAGATATAAATCTTGAAAATAGAAAGTATTTCATCTTCATAAGAAGAGCCTAATACGTCCCCCTCCAAGGAAATCACGAGAACATCATCATATAAATAGGTTGTATATACCAATTGAATAAAGTATGATTAAAAAAAGCAGTACTATTGTTGACGGGCGATAAACTTTCCACATCAAAAAAAACACTACTTTACAGCTTTTAGAAATTTATAGAAAAATCTGTGTGCGTTTATTAAAAAAAGAAATGGAACAGAACTATCTTAATATAAATTTCAGAAGTCAAAATTAAGAGAAGGCATTAAAAAAACTTACTAGCAGACGTAAATAATTTTATTTATTTTCATTCCATATATCCCAAGATTTTTCTGCCTGTAATATGAGCATGGGCATACCATTAATGACTTTTGCACCCACCAAGACACCTTTTTGCATAAACTGTGTATATTCTGGATTGTAAACTAAATCATACAAGTAGTGATTTGCGGTTAAAAATTCATAAGGTATTGGAGGGGCCGTATCGATTTTAGGATACATGCCCAATGGCGTGGTATTGATTATCAATTTATTAGCGGCTAGTATTTCTACCTCCAACTCTTTGTAAGTCACAAAATTTGCTCGAGACTTTTCCCTTGAAACAATGCTGTAAGATATGCCTAGGGCTTTTAATGCGGCAGCTACTGCTTTTGAAGCCCCACCGGATCCGAGAACGAGCGCGCCCATTTGCGTGTAATCTTGATTAGCACCTAAAAACTGTTCGAGTGATACCTTAAAACCATAGAAGTCAGAATTATATCCCTTTAACTTGCCATCGGTTATTTTTACTACGTTTACGGCTCCAATTTCTTTGGCATAGAAATCAATGTCATCCAGATAATCAAATATTTTTTGCTTAAAGGGTATGGTTACGTTTAGTCCCTGTAAGCTCTGATTGCTATTTAAAACCTCAGGCAGCTTGTCGATACTTTCAATCTCAAATAGTTCATATTTTGCATCTTCTATACCCTCTTTTTCAAACTTTTCGGCAAAGTATCTTTTAGAAAATGAATGACTGAGTGGATAACCGATGAGCCCGAATAATCTCATATTAAATTTACATGTTTTTATTAACCGATTGCTATTTCTAAATACTCTCTATCAAAATACTTTTTGGCAGTTTCTAAGATGTGATCTGCAGAAATTTTGTGGATTTCGCTAACGTAGTTATTAAAATAATCCTTATTAAGACCATGAAAATGAACTGTTTTGAAATATTGTGATAAAGAAAATGGAGAGTTTATCGACTTAATAAAACTTCCTACTACGTAACTTTTAACCACTGCCAGCTCATCTTCAGGCACCCTTTGAGTGGTTAATTGTTTGATTTCTTTATATATCTCTTCTATGGCAAAATCCTTTTTTTCTTTTACTACATCTGTTGCTATAATATTGTATGCATGCTTTACCAAATAGACAATACTAGATTGTATACCATAAGTGAGCCCTTTTTCTTCTCTTAGGTTTCTCATAAGTCTAGAGCCGAAGTAACCACCTAATATTCTATTGAGCAATTCGAAGCTTAATGCATCTTTACTGTTTTTTTCTGGTGCTACTTGGCCTATCCTAATGGATGTCTGTAGGCTTTCTTTCCAATCATCATGAAATACCCCAAATCTTGATTTGATATCATTTGGCGAATTTGGAGTAATAATAGATTGCAAGGTCATTATATCAAACTCTGCTGTCATTTTAGAAAACAAATCATTGTCTATTAGGCCAGAGGCAATTATCTCAAAACTTTTTTGCTTTATATGTGAATCGTAATAAGCTACAATATCTTGATATTGCACACTATCTAACAAATCTGCACTTAGTTTATAACCATAAGGATGTCCCTTGCCAAACAACTTATCCCTAAAGTTTATATTCGCAACGTATGCGGTTTTTTTGAAGTTAACAGACATTTGTTGCCTCACTCTTTTTTTAATGGAAGCAAATTCAGATTCTGGCAATACTGCTTCAGACAAAATCGATATCAGGATATCTGAAATTTTATGCAAATATTTAGATAGAAGATAGATGTCTATAGTAAGATGATCGAAACCTGAAGATATTTCCCAAAATATGCCGTGGCTGTCAAAGAAATTATTGATTTGCTTTGCCGAGTAGCTTTTTGTTCCTTCCAACATCAGCTTCGACAGCAAAAAGGCGGTTCCTGGTTTCTCTTCGTACCACTTGCCTGCCTTAAATATCAATTGTAAATTAAGTACCGGTTGATTGCCCGCACTGATGGCATGCAACTTTATACCATTTTGCAATTCTTGCGAAACAACTTCTTGTAAATGTACATCTTTGATTGGGACAAACTTAGGAGCTACTGACCTATCTATCATATAAATATCTGGCTTAAAAAATTTTTAGACAACTTATACTATTAAACATTGGGAAACAAAAAAGGCGCGTTGTTCGCGCCTTTCTTAATTAAAATATCAAATTTAATTGGCATCTAGCTTAGCAGAATCTGACTTACCATTTAAATTAAACAGTAAAGAAAAACGCAAAGTATCTGCTAAAGGATGATTCTGCTGTCTTGATATCAGATAAGAAAAATCAATCCCAAAAACCTGATACCTTAGGCCTACACCTAAGGTAAAGTATTGCCTATTGCCTTTGTTTCTATTCTCGTGAAAATAACCTCCTCTTACTGCAACCAAGTCATTATACCAATACTCTAAACCCGCAGCGAACATTAGCTCACGCATTTCTTCTCCAAAACCATTAGGTGCATCGCCCACTGATAAAAACATGGCCTCAACCCAGCCTCTATCACTATTATCTCTACCCGCTACAATTACTTCGTCGCCATTTTCATCTATTGCGGTTATTGGCGGCGTAGGAACCATCAACTTACTTACATCAAAAGCAAAGGTCAATTTGTTAACTGGATCAAATTCCGTTGTTAATGCAGTTCCTAATCTTAAGGTAGTAGGTATAAAATCTCGGTTATCATCATCTGAGTAAGTGATTTTGGGGCCAAGATTACTTAGGTTAGCACCAAAGGCTAGCTGAGAATCGTAACCACCTAAAATCAATTCATCATTAGTATAATATGCAGAAACATCTGCCGAGAGAGAATTAGCAGGTTTGGTATCGGTATTGGTAGAGCCACTTGTAAAATTTCCTGAAAGATTGGAATGTAAAAACCTAGTGGTAACGCCCATACTAAAGCGCTGAGAAAGTTTAAGCGCGTAACTTGCATCGAAAGAAAACTCCCTAGGGTTAAAATCTTGTATTACATTACGGTTGATATCGGTAAATTGCATATCACCGAGATCAAAATAGCGCATAGAAATGCCTACAGCACTATTATTATTTACTTTTTTATAGCCTGACAAATAGTAAAGTGCCATATCTCCTACAATTTTTTGTAACCAAGGTGTTACAGAGGCCGAAGCTCCGATACTATTTTCTGCAAATGCTAGCTTGGATGGATTCCAATAGGTAGCGTTTACATCTGGCGATACAGCCACGCCTGCATCTCCCATACCTGCACTTCTTGCATCAGGGGCAATGGTTAAAAAAGGTACTGCCGTTATAATTGGGTTTCTCTCTTCTACTTGGCCAGAAATTGGTGTTTGAGGATTTGGCTGCGCATAAAGTGTAACAATACTGGCCATGCAGGCCAACATTGCAATACTTACTCTTTTGAACAACATGCTTTTCTAATTTATGTAGTGAATATCTTTAAAACCAAAGTCACAGTCTTGTTGATATGCAAAACTAAACTTTAATAAACCAATTACACGCTTAGTATAGGTTTAGTTTTAACTAAAAGAAAAAATGTTACTGTAACTTAGTAGAGTTGCTTCATGGGCAAGTTGAGAGGTTTAATATTTAGTGATTCTCAGGGTTTTGTCAAAAGAAATATTCAAACTAGGATAGTAAATATATGCTTTTATCAAATACAATCCACTTTTGACTAGGTAACCGTTACTACTATAACCGTTCCAATCTACAATATTAACATTTGAAGTAGAATTTGCAATATTTTGATAGTAATCATTCACGAGTTTACCTGACACATCATATATAGCGACTTGTAGTTCTATTTGCTCTCCCTGAAACGCATTAAAGTAAGAGACTTGTACATTATCTATAAATGGATTTGGTGAGGCAATAATTTGACCAATGCTATTGTCGTCAATTTGACCAACTCTAAACAATATCTTTTGCTCTGCTAAATTGTTTTGGTTGTCCCAAACTTTTACTGAAAGACTGTGCAAGCCTGGTTCCAAATCTACTAAACTATAGCGTATCCTACCTTTTTTGTAGTCATCTAGAGCTCCTTTATAGAAATCATTGAGCATTACAGTAAATTCCCCATTTAGTGTCGCCGTTATTTGCTGTCCTATGCCATTGCCTGTAATATTGATGCCGCTCTCATCAAAAATATCTACAAACAGAGTAGCATTCTCACCTACAAAATCCCCACTCTTAAAATCAGGCTCATCCAAATAAACCAATAAATCTGGAGGTGTACTGTCCAAAACGAAATTATTTGAGGAACCGCCAACTATCAATTCATCTATTGCTCCCGCTGCATCCCTGACCTTCTCATCATGACTGGCATACAGACTTATTTTCCCTTCGTCAAAATTGTAATCGATATTTTTTGGCACCAAAAATTCTAATGAAAACCTACCTTCATTTACAGTTGCAGTACCTCTAAAAATAACACTGAGCCTATCTTCAAAGTCCATTACAGTATTGGGTCCCTCATCTCCAAGGGTCGTAATAGTTGTGGTCTTGTCGTAAACGGTGGCTTCTAAAGTACCATTAAAATCAGAAGAAAGCACTCCATTAAACTGTACCTCGCCCTCCAATCTTACCAGGTCTAGTGATTGAATGGTATCTACCTCTATGTTATCTCTATTTTTGATAGAAGTTATCTTGATATCCTCCTGAGGATAAGCCAAACGCATAGATGGATCGCCCAATAAGGCAAAATTCCTATTGATCACACCTGTAATACTATTGTTTTTTGTTTTGACAAGTATATCTCCTAATCTAGGCATTTCTCCATTTACTGGCTCAAAGGCTGCTTCATAAAAGGCTTGATTCAATAAAAAATTGGTGTTTGAAAAAACAGGTCTTGTAGTAGTAAGCAAAGCTATGGCACCTCCCTCTGCATTTAGCAGGGCCAATTCAGCACCTGAATTTAAAGTAGGATTGTCATACCTGCCGAACTCGCAAGTAGCTGTTACAAGCAAGGGCATTTTATACTTATTTTTCCAATTAACTATTTGTCCATTGGTCAAGATATCTTCGCTGGTCCAGCCTGTTTCGGCTCCGTGGCCACTAAAATTCATGATCAAGACTCCATTGTCGATATTTTTCTCTAGCTCTGCTCTAGCTTCAGGTGCAAAACGCTTACCTGTATTGGTAGAAACAACCTGTGGGTAAGCATCCACAAAAATTCTGTTGGTATTAAACAACTGGTAATTACTTTCTATGAACCGTCCCAATCTATCAGCCTGTAATTGATGGGTATTGGCATCACCATCATCGGCGACCATCGCGATGCGCTTTCTCCATTTGCCTAAAGTCTCTTTGGCAGTAGCGTACCTGATCAGCTTGTCAACCACTGCTTTGGCTTCTTCTAAGGTGTTTACGGGCAGCCTGCCAATGCCAACATCCATTAAGTGAGACTCTTCATTAAATGCTTCGCTCCAAGCGCCTTCCTCTTTGTCCATAAAAGAGAAATAATCATCAGATGAGTAGCTATAGATAGGATGCAGTGACTCATAAGATTCGTAAATAGGAATTAAGCTGCTATTGGCCGTTTCAGGCAATCTGTTTTTGTAATCGAAACTACCATCTCCAAATAGTAAAACATACTTAAGAGAGTCGGCCGCATTGCTTTTTAAATAAATATGCCTGATAAAATCGCGAATGGCCGTAATGTCTTGTCTACCCGAGGAAAACTCATTATAAATTTCTTCTGTCGTAGCTACTGCTGAACTTAAACCATCATGTGTATTTCTGAAATCGGCCAATCGTGATGCCTCACTTTTTAAAAATGGCGGTACGATGATCAACAGATTCACCGCGCCAACGCTGTGCAGGTCTTGAGGCTCTACCTTACCCACTGCCAAGGGTACTTCGAAGGCCTCACCAGCGAGCAGGACCAATTCTTTGGCTCCTGTATTGGGTACGTGCACATATTTGCTAGCACCTTCAGTCTCTATGGCATATTCTTGTACATTAGCGATGTCTGTCACATCCCAAAGCTTGGCTTCATTAGGTGCATCCTGAAGCTGGATTTTTAAGATATCTTCACTGCCACTCTCTGCAAATCGCATGAGGGTATGCGTTCCATATAGCTGTGCCCGTCTTTTGAACTCTAGTGTAAAATAATCGAGGTAACCAGCGTCTTTTGATGAAGAAGAACGCTTTTCAAAAGCAAAGCTCAATTCTAATACATCTGTATTTTGGAATGTACCAGAAAGGGTTTCTTCGGCAATGCGCCCTTTTATACCATAAGTGGTTTCAGGAACAGAGGCAATGCTGATCTCTTTACCGATGCCTTGATTGGTAGATATTTCGAAAACCCCTCCAGAGGGTGCCGAGGACATTAGAGCGGTAGAGATTTTTACAGGAGCAGCATTTGCTACACCTGAAAGTGGAAATGAAAAATCGTAATTTAAATTGAAATCGAACCGCTCCCCGAACCATCTTCTGCCAGAACCAGATCCAGAACCTCCTCTATTTGATGAGAGATCTAGGTGATTGATTTCATCGATCTCATGGTGGATCAACTCATCGAATTGGTTGACTTCTATACTTGTGCCTACAGGTTTTGAAGCCAAGGCCACTTTGTTTGAGATTTCTTCTGAAATCTTGATAAAATAATAGGCAGTATCTGCATAAAGGTTTTTTTCATATACCCATCTTTGTTTAAGGCTATCGTAATAAGCTTTATCAGGGCCTTGTGCATAGAACAAAATGTAATCCTCGCTATTGAAAGCCCCATCGCCACCGCCCTTTACATTTACTGCAGTTTCTGGCAAATCTTTAAACCTTTTAATAGAATTGGGTTGGGGCAACATTCCACCACCATAACCCAATATTTTTATATTATCAGGATCTACTGAGTTCGTATTGATGCCCAGTTCATTTAAGAGAGATGCGTCAATTTTGTAAATGCCATTTTTTGTAATAGCGATTTTATAAACATCACCAGATGATAGGACTGAATTTTCGGGAGCTTGCGAATGAGTGTGTTGCAAAGCACCAAAAACTAAGTTCATACAAAAAGTTACAACTAAAATAAATCTCAGAGACATATATAAAACCTTGTACCTTTTGAGAAAAGAAAAATACCTTGCTGAAAGTTCCTCAAATTTAAGTGTTAAATAATAAACAAAAGAGCTTCTTCTAAATGAGAAAAAGCCCTTATCGAATATTTGTTGTTGTAATCTAGAAATGTGCTGTTTACACGCTCATCTCTTTCATACGCTTGTTTAACTCATCTACATCTATAATGCGTTTGGTTCTTCCAGAAACGAAAGAATAAACTGCCGGTATGATGTACAAAGTGAGCAAAGTAGAAAAAAGTAGCCCACCGATTACAGCAATACCCATAGAAACTCTACTTTCAGAACCTGCACCTAGTGCTAGAGCAATGGGCAAAATACCGAGTACGGTAGAAAGCGCTGTCATTAAAATAGCTCTAAATCGCATGGAGGCGGCTTCTATTACCGCCGCACTTCTATTTAATCCACCTGCTTTCTTTTGGTTGGCAAATTCAACAATGAGTATGGCATTTTTGGTTACCAAGCCTATAAGCATAATGATACCGATTTGGCTAAAAACATTAATGGTTTCTCCAAAATACCAAAGGGTAAGTAGTGAACCACACAAAGCCAATGGCACGGTAAACATAATGATCAAAGGATCTCTAAAGCTTTCGAATTGTGCAGAGAGCACTAAGTAAACTAGTACCAATGCCAATAAAAATGCAAATAAGATACTGGATGAACTATCCACAAAATCTTTTGAGGTACCATCTAACGAAGTGCTAAAAGTCTCATCTAGCAGACCATCAGCGATGTTATCCATGGCTGCGATACCATCGCCAATGGAATAGCCCGGGCTCAAAGTGGCAGACACTGTGGCCGCTACATACCTATTAAATCTAAATAATTGTGGAGGTGTACTTTGTTCATAAGTGTCTATTACGTTGTCTAACTGTATTAGCTCGCCATTTCTATTTTTTACAAAAAGCGATTTAATGTCAAGCGGGTCATTCCTGTCTTCTTTGGTCACCTGCCCTACAACCTGATATTGCTTCCCGTTCATCATGAAATATCCGAAACGCTGCCCACTTACACCTAATGATAAGGTTTGCGCCACATCAGCAACAGATACCCCTAAGTTATTGGCCTTTTCTCTATTGATATTGATGATCAATTCGGGCTTAGTGAATTTTAGGTTGACATCCACGAAAGCAAAAGTAGGGTCTTCAGAAGCGGCAATTTTAAAGTCTTCTAATACGCCTTTCAACTTATCTAATGAAGTTGCCTGTATTACATACTGAATAGGATATCTAGAACGACGGTTGCCAATGGTTTGCTCTTGGGTAAAAGAACCTCTTGCATCAGATAAATATTTCACCTTTTCGTTTAAGCGGTCAATAATTTCTGATTGGGAGGCCTCTCTTTCAGAAGGCGGCACTAAGACCAATCTTGCAAAGGCCGTATTTACCGATGAGGATGAACCAAACCCAGGAGAAGTTACCGTGACCAAACCTTTTAATTCAGGAGTTTCTTCTTGAACGATTTGTATGAGCTTGTCCACGTATTCGTCCATGTACTCAAAGGAAGCGCCTTCAGGTGCTGCTGCAAAGAAGCGACCTCCCGAACGATCCTCTAAGGGTGCCAATTCTTGTTTTAATACACCCTGTACGTAATAGATGCCTACAAATGAAAGGACCACCACTACAAATGATACCCATCTGTACCTCATAAAACCCTCCAAAGATTTTTTATAACCTGAGGTTAACCAGTTAAAAAATGGTTCAGTAACCCTGTAGAGCCAAGTATGCCTTTTGCGCTTCTTCAAAATTCTTGAAGAGAGCATGGGCGTTAAACTCAAGGCCACAAACGAGGAAATGATTACTGCTGAGGCAATGGTAATACCAAACTCTGTAAATAATCTACCCGTCAGTCCTTCTAAAAAAAGAATTGGCATAAATACCGCCACGAGTGAAATCGTAGTAGAAATTACAGCAAAAAATATTTCTTGAGAACCTTTAAAACCAGCATCAATTGGCTGCATGCCTTTTTCAATTTTGGCATAGATATTTTCGAGCACTACAATGGCATCATCCACAACCAATCCAATGGCCAGTACTATTCCTAAGAGAGTTAGTACATTAATGGAATAGTCCAAAAGGTAAAGTACGAAGAAAGTACCTGTTAATGAAATAGGGATGACCAATACAGGAATAACAGTAGTACGCCAATCTCGCAAGAACAAGAAGATAATGCTCACCACTAATATAAAAGCTATACCAATGGTTTGTTGAACCTCTAAAATTGACTCTCTAATGTATTTGGTAGCATCGTAACTCACGCCCCATTTAATATCTTCTGGCAAGTCTTTTTGTATCTGATCCAATCTTTTGTAAACACCATCTGCAATGTCTATATGGTTTGAGCCTGGTTGTGGTACTATGGCATTTACCACCATAGGGACGCCATTATATCTCAACAAGGTTTTTTCATTTAGTGCACCCAATTCTGCCCTACCAATGTCTCTAAACCTAATCACTCTGTTGGCATCTTCTCTAATAATCAGATTATTAAACTCCTCAGGAGTGGTCAATCTACCCAAAGTCCTGATACTTAATTCGGTACTTTTACCCTCTACAAAACCTGAGGGCAACTCTACATTTTCTCTATTAAGTGCATTTCTTACTTCTAGTGGGGTAATACTGTAGGCAGAAAGCCTTGCGGGATCCATCCACAAACGCATGGAATATTCGCGCTCGCCCCAAACCATAATATTTGAGATGCCCGAAACTGTCTGTAAACGCTCTTTAAAGATATTTACGCCAATGTCAGAGAGTTCAAGTAAGCTTCTATCATCTGATTGTATGGTAATGAAGATAATTGGACTGGCATCAGCATCGGCTTTTCGCACTGAAGGTGCATCTATGTCGGGAGGGAGGTTTCTTACAGCACCTGAAACCTTATCTCTAACATCATTGGCGGCTGCCTCCAAATCTATTTCTAATTCAAACTCAACTGTTACGGTACTTCTGCCATCTCTACTCACCGAGGTAATGGTCTTAATACCTGCAATACCATTTATGGCCTCTTCTAGGGGCTCGGTAATTTGAGACTCTATAATATCTGCATTGGCACCGGTGTAAGATGTAGACACCGTGATGATTGGAGGATCTACACTAGGATACTCCCTCACCCCTAAAAAATTGAAACCGATTGCACCAAAAATTATAATTACTATCGATAGTACAATGGTAAAAACGGGTCTTGAAATACTTACAGAAGATAAGCTCATAATATATGGATTAGATGATTAAGTTAATCTAAAATACTGAGTTGTGTGCCATTTCTGATTTTAAGGATGCCAGAAACTACCACAGAATCTCCTTCCTGCAATCCCTCAGTAATTTGTATTCTATCAGAAAGTCTTATTCCGGTTTCAACATTCACCGATACGGCCTTGCCTTCTTTGGCCAAAAAAACTTTCTTGGTATTCATTTCAGGAATAATGGCTTCTGTAGGCACACAAAGTGCATCCTCTATCCTATTTAGAATGATGGAAACATTGGCAAAAGCCCCCGGCAAAATCTCACCACTTGCATTGGGCGCAACCGCCCTCAAAGATATGGTCCTAGTAGCCACATCTATTTTGGGTTCTACAGCATACACTCTACCCTCAAAAGACTCTTCCAAACCGTCTATCTCAAATAGAATTTCTGTTCCCGATTTAATTCTTCCCATGTATTTTTCTGGCAAGGTAAAATCGATTTTAATCGAACTTGCATCCACTAAATCGGCAATTACATCTGAAGAGGTAATGTACTTGCCCTCGCTGATGTATCTGAGACCAATGGTTCCTGAGAATGGCGCTCTTATTTTTTTCTTGTCGATTTGCGTTTTTATCAAGTCAATATCGGCTTGGGTGGTTTGTAAATCTCTGATCGTACTTTCGTATTGCTCATCGCTCACACCACCTCGGGCATTTAATTGCTTTTCACGATTCGCTTTCTTTTCAAGAAACTCCTCTTGATAAACCGCACGCTCTAACTGTGCTTGTAGTTCGCGATCATCTAGAGTTACCAGTAGTTGTCCTTCTTTTACATAATCACCTTCATTAAAAGCAATTTGGGTTACCTTCCCTGAAGACTCGCTAGTAATCATCACTTCTTCATTGGGAATGATAGAACCTTTAGATTGAAGTACCTCTTCTATGGTTTCTTTGTTAATTGGCAAAGCCTTTACGTAAACTCCTTCTTGCTTCTTGGTAGAAGCACCCGCAGCAGATTTATCTTCTGCTTTCGAAAAATCCATTTTAGAAACAACCAAACCCACCACAATAATTATGATGATTCCAACAGATATGGTCTTTGCGTTCAATTTCATGTATTTAAAATAATATTATTTTTCAATTTAGAGAAACAACAAAATTAATGATTCGTCAACCTTTATGGTTCTGGAATAATCGTCTATTCGTCAAGTAACTGTTTTTCCAGTCTAAATGATGATATTAACATGCTGAACTACCATTTGCCCTTAACATTTGCTAACAAATGCGATAAATAACCCCACGAATGGCGTATAGCGCATACTAAACCAATGTAACTAGTCTATGATCCTTACCTTGAACTGCTTTTTATACTCCTCAACATTTTCAGATATGCAGTGTTTTTCCCAAACCAAAGGCAATTGTTTCAAGGTTTCTGTCCGGTGCCTAAACTCCCAATAAATGTCTTTGTGTTTGCGCGTGGCCTCATCAAAAGTGACTATGGGTTGTGGATAGTCTGTACCTATTTCACACTTATAAAAAACTTGTTCAATCTTGGTCATTTTCCAAGGTTCGTAAATCTGTGGGGAGGGTACATTATTGAGTTCAGGTACCCATTTTTTTACAAATGCTCCCTCGGTATCATGCCTCTGCGATTGAACGGTGGGATTGTAGATGCGCAGCGGATGGTAGCCCGTTGTTCCTGCTTGCATCTGTAGTTGAGGATAATGTATGCCAGGTTCATAATCTAAAAAAATATTGGCCAGGAAAACGGCCAACCTACGCCAGTCTAACCAAAGCGTAAAGCTAAAAAATGTAGAAAGCATGGCACGCATCCTAAAATTTATATAGCCTGTAGCTTTTAAACACCTTACGCTAGCATCTATCATAGGATAACCTGTTCGCCCTTGGTAAAAGGCTTCTTCCCAAGCATCCTTGCCATTTCGCTCGAGTGCCTCAAAAGCTGGATTTATACATCGCTCGGCAATCTCTACTTCAGTCTCTAGCTTTTGTATGTAGTGGCTTCTCCACCACAACCTAGACTGAAAATTATCAAAAACATAGGCATACTGATGATGCGCCTTGTATTGCTCTGCTGCTTGGAAGACCTGTTTTACGCTTAAGCAACCATATGCCAAATAGGGAGATAGCCTACTACAACTCTTCCTACTGGCCGCTGGTTTTGAGATGTGCCTATTGTAATTGATAGCGCGATTTTTTAAAAAAGTGCTCAGGTATTTTTTTGCCCAAGAAGTACCTCCTCTTTGTATATTATGGTGGCTCTCGGTAATTTCTTTTGGCAGTTCGTTTCCCTTAAGCTCATATAATAAATCTTGCCCTAATCGGAGAAAATTGACTTGAGAGATATCGTTCTTAATTATTGGAGAAAATATAAAATTTTGCCAACGGGCCTGCCAATTGTACCTGTCTTTTATTCCACGATTTACGCCATCTTGCGAATACTCCGAAAAGCCGATGCCACTCTGCTTACAAAACTTTTGTACTTGTTTGTCTCTATCAAAGGTAAAAGGCACGCCGGTTTCTTGGTGAGCAAAAATCTCTTTTATCTCATAATGCTCTTTAAGTTTTGTTAAAGAAGCCACCACCTCGCCATGGAAAATATACAGCTTACCTCCTTGGTCTAAAAGCTCCTTTTTTAAATCGGATAAGGCCTCATAAATAAAGCGCCAATGGATCAAAGCATGATCGGGCTGCTGCATGAGTGATGGCTCAAAAAAATAGCACACCAAGGTTGGCAGGCCACTTTCTTCTGCTTTTTTAAAAGCCAAATGGTCTTGTGTCCTCAAGTCTCTTTTAAGCCAAACTATATTGCATGCTTCTTTTTCCATGTGTTAACAAAACAGAGGTTTAAGGGTAATGTTCCTTACAGCTCTAAATCTAAGACATGAGTTACTCTAGGATCTACAGAACCCTATTCTGTGACCCACTGAACAGTTTAAATATCGGCTTTTTAGTCAGAGGTACTGCGCTATTCGAGGTTTCTGAACCTAGAACCACCTATCTAAGGATCTATAATTAAAGAACAAAAGATATAAGACGGAATACCATTCTAAGGACAGTAAGTTCGGGGTTGCAAAACCCGAATAGCTTGTATGCTTCACCTCATATGATTTTAAAAGTGCTCTTTTAACCTTGTGCTGCAAAGTACAAAGATTCATAAGTATGCAAAAAGTTAACAAATATTATCATAAAAACTTACAACCTACATTAATAGATAGAGCTTAGAACATTCGCCTCAAACTTTTTTGACCATATACCAACTCGGAAAGAATTTAAAATATTTTCAACTATGAAAAACATTGTTCTACTATTAAGTCTTTTTCCATTAATCAGTTTAACTGTATTGGCCCAAGAGGAGGAGCACCATGCAACCAAAGCAGATGCCATTGAGGAGTTTTTCAGAAAAGGGGAACTCATGCGCAAGTCTAAGCAATACGACAAGGCACTTTTAGAGTACGATTACGCGCTTGCCATCAATGATACCATCTCAAGAGTACATCTTGCTAAGGCCATGGCTTTTTATGCACAAAAGAACACAGTTAAGGCCATAGAATCTTTAGAAAAAACCATAGAGCTTGCGCCAAAAAACATGAACGCCTATAACTTGCTCACTAAGCTTTACATGCATGCCAAAAACAATGAAAAACTCATCTTTACACTAGAGAGAATGGCAGAAGCAGAAGAGGAAGCCAAGGCAAAGCAAGGTACTATCTTAAAAATAGCTAGTTACTACATCAGTAAAAAACAGTTTGAAACAGCCAAAAAATATACGGACCAAGCCCTAGTATTGGATAAAACCGATTTAGAAGCGCTTTACCAACATGCCCAAGTAAGCAATGCTTTGGGCGATTACAATGCAGCTAAAACCAGTATGGAATCGGCCACCCAAACACTAGGTTCCGATGACCCAAAACAAATTGCAAAGTTCTACTACGAGTTGGGTTATGCATACCATCATCTCAAAGACTATGAGAAAAAAGAGCAGGCATTTTTAAAAGCAAACGTAGGGCCGTTTAAAACTTTGGTAGCGAAATTAACTCCGGAGTACTTTTATAACTTGGGGAGCAGCTATGCCAAGGTTTATGATTTAAGCAACGCAGATCTGATGTTAAAAGAAGCCTTAAACATAGATCCAAATCATACAGCAACCAACAAGCTACTCGCCGAAATAGCTATTAAATCTGAGCATCACCCTAAAATGGCAATAGACTACTATAAAAAGGCCATTGAGGGAGAAGAAGATTATAAAAAGGCGGTAAAACTGTACGATACCGTTATTGAATTGCTATTAAGTTCTGAAGAATATACTGAAGCCATTAAATTGGCCGATGAATGTCTTTCAAAAGCACTTAACGCAAGAAATATACTCTTAATGAAAAGTATGGCATTGCACAAAACAGATAAGACCAAAGACGCACTTGTCATTCTAGACAAACTGATCCTTGATGCGAACCTTACGCAAATAGAAATTGTGAAATACAATTTTGCCGCAGGGATTATGCATCGCTCAGAAAAAGAGTTTGATCGAGCCAAAGCAGCTTTTAGTAAAGCAGGCAAAGGCCCCTTTAGTACGGTAGCGCAACGTGAGTTTGAACTTATGACTTTAGAGCAAGATCAGCAACTTACAGAATAATTCTTTACTAAAGCCCGCCCAATCTTTTTAGGCGGGCTTTTTTACCTAAAACCCTAATGCCTGCCCTCATCCGATTTTTTTTATTTCTATTGATTTGTGCCAACTATTCGGCCTTAGCGCAAACAAGTACCCCGACCGTTTCTCTTAAAAAAGTAATCCATACCGAGCAAATTGAACAGGTTTTTACCATTGCTACGCAGGGCATTTTTGTAGCAAATACTGAAAGTATACTGCAATACAGTTACGATGGATCATTTATTAGTAAGCATGTTTTAGAGCACTCTAACAACGATATTTGCATAGATGCTACCAATGCCTTCCACATACTCATTTATGACAAGGATGCAAACCGGGCTACTTTTGCCGATAGGTGGTTGAGAAAAATTTCTGAGTTAGAATTGGACGCAGCCTATAAATTGGCCTGTATGGCAAAAACAGGGGACCTGTGGCTTTACAATAGCTTTAACCACAGCATCATCAAATACAACCCAAACCTGCAGCAGACTTTAGCCGAAATATCCTTATCAAATCATTTTGTAAGAAAAGAAAAAGTAATTGACATTAAAGAATTTGAACATTTTATTGCGCTGCGCACTAATAAAAACCTATATTTTCTTTCTGCCTTTGGTGAATTAGTATCGAAGATTGAGATAACTGAACATACTCTTGCTCATCTCGGCCAAGAAAGTCTTTGGTTACTTAAAGGTAGATTCCTGCAAAAATTAAATTTGTATAACAAAGAAAGCACAACCTATAAAGTAGAACTATCTAAACCGAATGAGATAAAACAGTTTATAGTGGCCGAAAGCGAAAAAAAACTGATATTAAGTTCAGGCAATTCACTGTACTTGTATGAATTACCCTCTTTAGTTGGGCATTGAGCTGAGTTCTAGCAAAGCGGTTTTTGTAGTATCGACAGCTTTGTAAAGCCGCTCTTTAAACTTGTTTATATTTTTGATATCAGCAGACTTTGCAAAAGCGCGCAACTTCATGATTTCGGAGGTCATTACCTTAGCACCTACTGTGCTGGCACTGCCTTGCATCTTGTGGAGCACTTTCCTTATTGCTTCGAAATCACTGTTCGCCACAGCCTGTTCAAGCTCTTCTACATAAATTTCGTTTTGTTGAATAAAGGTCTCGACCATTTCTACAACAAAGGTATCGTCGTTAAAATCCTGTAATGACTGGTATTTATTGGCATCTATAATTCCTGCTGCAAAGGCTTTTTCCATAATATTAGCTTTTTACTCATAACTCGTAAAAAGCCTTTGCCTTGCCTTATTCTTGCATTAATTTAAAATGGATTTTCTTTTGTACTCACAAGCAGAGCACATAGTCGTAAAAAGCAGGTTTCTCAGAAGAAAACAACTTATGCAAGCGGAGGCACAAAATTGGGTTTCCTGGCACTTAGAGTACTGTTTAAAATGCTGTTTGCCCGTTTTTTTATCCTTCCATCTGAACCAGCATCCATAGCGATTTGCTGTAAAACTTCTCTATCATCTATCTGCTGTAAAGCACCTGGCGAAGCAATGCCCCTTCTGCTAGCCACTTTTTCTATGGCCGACCTAAATATGTCACGGGTTTTATTGATCCACTGGTTTACGGTTAAATCGACCACTAAACCACAGCCCATCGGCGAACTCACAATCCGATTTAGAAAAACATCCTTCAAACGCAGTCGGTTGGTTTTTATATCGGTTTTAATACTCATGGCAGGCCTTACGTAACCGATTGCCGCCCTTTCTAATTGCGCCGAATAAAAAGCCGGATGGTGAGCAGCTCTTATAAAAGCACCATACAATTGCTTATCAGACTTTAAGGCGATCTCTGCATCTATGCCTTCTGTTTGGTGCTTACCAGTAACTGCGTGCAGATCGTATACTTTAAGGTTGCCGTCATGAATTTGACCGTTGCGCAGAATAATATCCACATCAATACCTATTTTTTGAAAATACTCAGCAAATAATTGAGGATGTTTTTGCTTCATGGTAGCGATAACAGCGCCTAAAGATCCGTTGGTATTTCCGCCTTTACCCGCAAACTGTATAAAACCCCAAGAAAAATTGGCTTTGTCATAGGTATTTATGGCATCGAAACAGCCCTCGTGACTCGATACATATTTTAGCGCTAGGGCCATATTTTCATCCAGCCCCAGATCTGAGAAAACCTTAACGGGTACATCGGGCATAAAACTACCCTTGTAGCCTATGCCTTGGTAAAATTCGTTAAAACTGCTTCTTACAAAATTGTTAAATTGAGCCGTAATAAACCGGCCTTGCATGGTAGGATGTGGAACCACTAGGGTATATTCTGCATACTCTCTTAATAACTTGTGGGTTAGATCATTGGGCGAAACCACACCTCTTGTAAATGCTGATGTGCCCAGCATAGACCTAAATCTAGAGTTGGCCCAATACTCTACCCTATATTTGGTCTGGAAACGCTCTAACGCCTGTACCGTTCTCGGTATGCTGCCTTGACCTATTGGCGATCTGCCCAAACGCGACATCAACACGCTAGGAGACTCGCCATGGTTAGGATTGAGCAACCTCAATTGAATTAAGCGATTCTGTACTTTTTCTAAATCTGATGGATTGTTATTAAAAACCTTTCCCACCGTACCCTGCAGGCCAGTTCCCATAATATCTTCTCCACTTGTTTCCTGCAACTCAAACACGCTTCTTGCCTTTGCAATTTCGCCTGCTTGCCCGCTTTGGTAAGAGGGCACCGGCTTTTTCTTGGCAGAGGGTATCAGTAACTGCTGACCCACATATAAGCCTCCCCCACTTAACTTATTAAGTCTAACAATTTCTTCGGGAGATGTACCAAACTGATCGGCAATTTTGGCCAACCAATCGCCACGCTTTACCGTGTAGGTTTGAAAGTTGGCATTGGCACGGGGCGGATTTATATCTGGCGCTTTTACTCTTAGCATTTGCCCTATGTAAATGGTGGCATTGGGCGCCAAATCGTTTAAGGCTAGAATTTGCTGCGGTGTAGTGCCGAAGCGCTGCGCAATGGCGTATAAAGAATCGCCCCTTTTTACCGTATAAACATCGGTATTTGCGTTGCCTGTAGAGGGCTTAAAATCTGGCGCAGGAGCCGGAGTGGTTGACGATGGCCTCACCTTTATCTTTTGGCCAATATAAATTCTGCTTTGTGTATTAAGGTTATTGAGTTGGAGCAGGTATTGTGGCGTTGTATTGTACTGCTGCGCAATCGAGTAAAGAGAATCTCCTCTTTGAACGGTATGATAATCGGGCGTTTCATTTTGCTGCCCTCCTTGTGGCCCTCCCGAAACAATCAGTCTTTGGCCAGGATAAATATTTGAGGAGGCACTCATACCATTGAGTTGCTGAATTGTCTCAGGTTTGGTACCAAAACGCCGTGCAATTGAATATAGCGAATCACCTGTTTTTACTGTATAGTATCGTACATTGCCTGTAACGCTACTAACCTTTGGAATTTCGGTATTGCCAGAAAGGCGCGATTCTTCCCTAACTTTTAACTGCTGACCTATGTAAATTGACTGATTTGCGCTCAGCCCGTTCAATAAAAGCAAGCGCTGTGGTGTAGTATTGAATCTTTTTGCAATAGAATATAAAGAATCGCCCCTCCTAACCGCATAATATTCTGCGCCTCCACTAGAACTACCACCTTTTGAGCTATTGCCATTTTTTGCCACAATAAGACTTTGCCCGGGATGTATTGGGTCGTAAGGTTTTAAATTATTGAGCGATAAAATTTGGGTGGTACTTAAATCGTATTGCTTACCAATGCTATACAGCGTTTCGCCAGGTTGTACTACGTGTATCATAAAGATGGGTGCAGTTTAAAAAATATCAATTGCGCAAAATGTTGGCTATTAGTGATTTATTTTTAGAACAAACGATAATGACCTTAAAAATTTTGCTTATCTGTATATTTAAAGATAATTCTTATAAAAAGCTACTTTTTACAGAATTATTGGAAAGTTAAAAAGAATCTATGAGAGAAAGAAGGGATTACTTGGTTTTGAAGGTGAAGTCATACTCCTGAATTTGCCTATTGCCTGTTTTTACTCTAGTGTATGGGAGTTGCTTAAATTTGCAAAAAATCATTCATGTAAAAGTTTGTTGGATTGGGTAAGCAAAAAATTCAACTTAACAAACTGAAAATTAACAGAAATATGTAAACATCAGCATTACTTTATAAAAAACTCAAAAGTTGGCTTCACTTCACATTTTCATAAAAATTTTCAATTCCCGCCCTGCGAAAGGTAACTTTGGTATTGCCTGAAACTTTTATCTATGGCCTGAAACAACAGTTCGCCTTGCAATGCGTAACCCCTGCCCGTAAAATGCAGCTTATCTCTTTGTGCCAATCCGTTCCTGTACCATTCATTTATTGACTGAAAACCTCCCATGACATCATACAAATCCCATACGGCCAAACCCATTTCTCGGGCTACTTCAAAAATGGCTTGCCTAGCCTTTTCGTTGTTTTTATTGGGGTAGCGCCTACGGCGATAATTGTCTGCAGGAGTAGTGAGCAAAATAGCAGTTTGTGGTGAAACACGCTGTACCTTATCTACCAAAATACGCAGGTTGGTTTTGTACTGTTTTTCATCAAAAGCATACATGTAGGCATCATTGGTGCCCAAAGAAATGATCATTAAATCTGGCTCGAGTATTTCGGCGTGCTTTTCAAAATCTCTACATCTAAAATAGCTGTTAACATCGGCAGAATTTACTCCTGAAGCGCTGTAAACAACGCCCGGGGCTGTATTTTCCAATGTTACGCCTTGCAATACAAATTTACTTTGCTCATCGCGGTTTTTGTTGACCACCAATTCTACCGCGGTTTGTGGCTTTCTAAAAGTAAATTCCACAAAGCCATCTCCTACAAAATATCCCGAAACAGAATTACCCGCACTTAGCTTTGGCACTATATCGAAAGAAGCAGGGTCGGTATTCGGGTAAAATACCTTTACTTTTTTTACATTATAAGAGAAATCATCCACATTAGGATGCAAGGAAACCGTGCTGCCCGCTTGGTAGGTTTCTAGGCTAATTCCACTAATGCCCCAACGGCTCGCATCTCTATTTTTTACACTGCGCTTACCCGACCATGTTCTCGAAAAAAAAGTTTTGTAATTGTAAGGATTGTTCGTCCTTGCCGCACTGTAGGGAAAAACAAAACCTCTTGCCGACATAGGAAAACGCTTATCCTCTAAAAACTTTTCTCTGACCTTTCCAGAAAACATATCGGCCTGTATATGGGAGTCGCCTAAATGGAAAATATGCACTTGGCAATCTTTTCGGTTTTCTAGCCTGTTCAACTTTCCAAAAAAAGACTGTAGGGCATCTGGCTGGAAGTACAGCAATTGGTTCTGATCATAATTGACAAATCCGTAGTCTAGATACCACAGGTCAGATTTTTGAGCTTGGCCTAGACCAATATTGCTCAAACTCAACAAACCGAGCAAGATCAGATGTACTGCTTTTATTTTCATATAAATGTTTTAAACTTTCTCAATACAATTGCTTACCCCTATTGTACAATGGTGCGCTGCTTATATTCTTCGTAGGCCCTCATTAACTCTGAATACATCATTTCGGCAACCAACCTTGCCCCTCTTGGTGTAAAATGTGTGTAGTCTGTATGGCCCATAGGGGGTTCTGCATTCACCCAACTCACCATGGAGTTTTCGCCGCCCATAGCTTCGTACAAATCCCAAAAAGCGCAACCTGCCTCAAAAGCCGCCGCTTTTTGGGCGTCTCGCACCAATTTTACATTAGGGTAACTTTCGTACTCGGTGCCTTCTTTTCTAGACATGTCCGAAACGCCTACAACCAAAATATCGAGTTCTGGATCCAAAGATTTTAGGTATTTCAATTGCTTTGAAAATGAATAGCGATAGAAACCGTAATCGTCACGCACATTAGGAATGACATTTACACCATACTGTACAATCAAGAATTTAACATTGAGCTTTTTAATTTGCTCTTTGTAAAAATTTCTGCTGATTTGGGTAAATGCCAGTCCGGAACTGCCTCGCATAGCTATGTTGTCTAAAGCGATGCCCCGTTGACAATCGAAAGCAACGCCGTACAAATCAGGAGACCCACTACTCGCAAACTCAAATACCGCTTTTTGAAAGTTGCCATTTAACTTGTATTTGTGCATGCCAAAATCGTTGGTAGTCGGTAAATCTTCTGAAGCTAACTTGCTACCATTCAATGTTAGTGACACGTTTAAAGGTGCTCTTCTGTTCCTGTAAAGTAGAGTAATTTCTTCAACCGCATTAAATCGCTTATAAGTTTTCGTGTTGCGCAAAAAACGCGACCAAGCCTTGTAGGGTGGTGGTGGTTTTTCTTCGTGATCATAAAGAGCGAAATAATGTCCTAATAAGCCATAATTTTTATGGGTCGGTTGTTTGCGCTCAGCACCGTAAGTAGAATACCGCACCCAATTTTCACTGGTTTTTTGCCAAAGAGTGGCGCTAATGTCATTTACAATCATAAGCGGGGCCAAGCCAATACCACAACCACCAAACCGCTTTTGGAAACGGTTTCTTAGATAATCGCTAATGCGGTCGCCTTCTAGCTGAGAGTCGCCATAATGTAAAATCCTTATCAATTCGTTTTTACCTGAAAGTTCTCTCAAAGAAGCAAAAAAGTTATCTAGTGCTTTCTCGTTGCCTGCAGGATACTGTATGGGCACTTTAAAATCTCTTAGCTTTTCAGAGACATCTTCTTGGTAATTTACCTGCTTAGTCACTTCGGTGTCTACTTCCTCTTCTTGCGTTTCGGTCTCTTCTTCTTTCTTCACAAGAGATCCCTCTAAAGCTATAATGTTGGTGATATCTGCTTGCTTTACAGGTTGGCCAAAGGCATCGTCAAAGTCAAAAATCTTAAACTCTGACAGCAATGGCAAAGACACATTGCCAGGAGATAAGAGCATGATGATACCTGACATGCAGCCTACATAAAAAAGAATTAAGAAAAGTCTTGAAGGCTTAACCATGAAAAAATAAAGGCTAAAAAGTATATATCTTAAAATTGGATTTTTACAAATATACTACTTTTTAAAAGGCTTTAAATAAGTTGGCCCATTTGTGACCAATAAGAATGCGTGGATTAAGAGGCAGCTTTTTTATTTACATGGACCGTAAGGTTGTCCATTTCTTGTTGTGAGATCTTACCTGATGCGGCCGCTTTAATGTAACTATCTATCTCCTCAGGGTTGGGAGTAGCATTGTTTTTAAAAATCAAATAAAGCACTGAGGTAAATATGAAACCTAAAAATCCTATCAATAATATATAAAAAAACATTGCTTAGTGGGTTATTAAAAAATTTTGCCTTCTGCTCTCAAAAATAAAAATAGAAGGCAATAAGTTCCTAATAAATGTTAATGCAATTTATGTAAAAACCTTACCTTGCATAGTTTACCGCCCTCATTTCACGAATTACGGTCACTTTTATCTGCCCAGGATACTGCATCTCTTTCTCTATTTTGCTAGAGATCTCGAAAGAAAGCTGGCTTGCCTGCTCATCACCTACGTTTTCTGCATCTACCATCACCCGTAGTTCTCTGCCTGCTTGCATGGCGTAGCACTTATTTACCCCCTTGAAAGATAATGCCAAAGCTTCTAAATCTTCGAGCCTTTTTATGTAAGATTCCATCATTTCCCTACGTGCACCAGGTCTAGATCCTGAGATAGCATCGCAAGCTTGTACTATAGGGGCGGTCATACAAGTCATTTCTACTTCGTCATGATGGGCACCAATAGCATTGCAAACATCTTTGTGTTCTCCGTATTTTTCGGCCCATTGCATGCCTAAAATAGCGTGGGGCAATTCCGATTCTTCTTCGGGCACTTTGCCAATGTCATGCAAGAGGCCTGCCCTTTTGGCTAATTTGGCGTTTAGGCCCAACTCTGCGGCCATAGTAGCAGAAAGGTTGGCCACTTCTCTAGAGTGCTGCAACAGGTTTTGCCCATAAGAAGACCTAAAGCGCATGCGCCCGACCATTTTTACCAATGCAGGATGCAAACCATGTATACCCAAGTCTATGGCGGTACGTTCGCCCAATTCCATGATCTGCTCATTCATGCTTTTGCGCGTTTTGCCTACAACTTCCTCTATCCTGGCTGGGTGGATCCTACCATCTGCCACCAACTTTTGCAGGGATGCGCGGGCAATTTCTCTGCGCACTGGATCAAAACCTGATATGATGATGGCCTCGGGGGTATCATCAACAATAATCTCAACTCCTGTAGACGATTCTAACGCTCGGATGTTTCTGCCCTCTCTACCGATTATCTTACCTTTTACCTCGTCGCTTTCTAGGTTAAATACTGATACGCAGTTTTCTATGGCATGCTCGGCAGCAGTTCTTTGGATAGTGGTGAGCACCACTTTCTTGGCCTGCTTAGATGCACTCAGCTTGGCCTCTTCAACAATATTTTTGATGTAGACAGAAGCGTTGGCGCGTGCCTCATCGCGAAGCGCTTCGATCAATTGCTCCCTTGCTTCATCTACTTTTAAGTTGGAAATTTTTTCTAGCTTTTCTATCTGCTCTTTACGCATATTCTCTGCATCGAGCATTTTTTTGTCTACGACCTCTACCTGCTTTTTAATATCTTCTCTTCGCTGATTCAGTTCACTTTCTTTTTGCTTGAGCATTTCTTGCTGCTTAGAAAGGTTCGACTCTTTCTCT
Organism: uncultured Thalassovita sp.; assembly: GCA_937129345.1. Lineage (GTDB taxonomy): Bacteria > Bacteroidota > Bacteroidia > Cytophagales > Flammeovirgaceae > Chondrinema. Next base: position 25,410 of record CAKZMZ010000513.1, read on the forward strand.
TTTTGCTTTTTCTCGGTCTGCTTTAGCTTACTTTCTATGTTTCTTAGTTTGCCCTCATTGGTAAGCAACTGATTTTTCTTTTTATTCAGCTCATTCTGTACTTTCATCTCTTGCTCTTTTACCTCGAGCAACCTGTCTTTTTTAATGCTTTCTGCTTTAATTTCAGCCTCTTTAAGAATGGAGCCGGCTTTTTTCTGGGCTTCTACCTCGTATTTTCCTAAAGCTTTTTTCAATAGAAACCTACCAATAAACAGGCCTATTGCCAATGCAATAAGCGCGGTTACTATAACTGCTATTATTGTTGTTTCGGTCATCTCCGGTTAAGTTAATGGTGATAAAAAAATAGCCTACTTTGACTGTAGAGGAGATGATTTTAGGAATGATTACAGAACCTCTATAAGATTAGGGATTATCAAGAAGACCTTTCAGTTTTTTATTGATCCCATCTACGAGTTTTTCTTGTTGCTCTTTCTTCTCCAATTCTTTCAACTTTTCAACTTCAGCATCAAAAGCGACCATGGCCAATAGGTCTTGCTTGTCTTGTATCCTCATTTGTTCTTTGCGTAGTTTTAATTTACTTTCTATAGCCTTTGCCGCTTTCCTAAGGATGGCTTCTTCCTCAGGTTTTATCTTGAGAGAATAGGTTCTGTCTGCAATTTTTATTTTTATGAAAAAATCATTCATAAACATGAATAGACTACTAAACTTCCCTGCTCAGGTAAGCCAAGCAGTTATCTATTTCCTTTATATATTCATCAATTTTAGTCCTGAGTTCATCAGCACTTAAATCATCTACTGCCAAGTATTGTACAATCTTACTAATTTTTGCCTTATATTGAAAGTCATTTAACTGGTGATTTTTCTCTTCGAGCAAAGATTTTAGTTTTTTGTTCTCTTCAGTAAGCGCTGCATAATCCGCCTGCAGCAGTTGAAACTTGTTCAACAACTCATCCACATGGGCCGCTAACTCTTCTAGCTTATCTGTTTTATTGTTAGAATCCATCTGTATCTAATTTGTACTTTTCGGAAGTTTTACTGAAAAGCTCTGCTAAAATAATTGCGCTTGCTCACTAGTACCTTTTAGCAAAAAATTTTACAAATCACTAAGATAAAAGCAAATTATAAATAATAATCCAACTTCTTAGGTTTAGCGGGCATTTTATCAGATTTGAAGGTGCATCGACATCAGTTTACAGAAACATTGTGCTAAAAACCTCAAAAATGCTAATATTTTTAGCATTACTAATTTTTTATCTATCTAACAAAAAAACGTCTCTCTGGTTTATCGAGGCCAATCAAACCTATCTTATAATTAAGCCTACTAAGTGCATAGAAATAAAATCTTAAACAATTTAGATTAAATTTTGAGCATTTTGTTAACATTAATGACATAAATGCTTTTATTTTAAACATTAAGCTTTTATTATTGTATCTCGATTCCGTAGCCAGTGCAGGAAGCAAGCAAACGGACACTTATCTTCTATCAGAGCTTTTACTAACTTAACACTAAAATGAAAGATATAAGAGTAACTTTACCTATCGTAAAGCAGGAAGGAATGCCTGTTCGCATCAGATTTGGACTAGATCACTTTGCTTGGGAAACCGCCAAAGGTATGGTGTACTATACCTTTAATAAATGGTTGATGGCCAGCACCATTATCTTAACATTTGCCTTGGTCTACATGATCAAACACAAACCTGAAGAAATTACCCGAGTGTACAACCTCATCCATAAAGATGGTAAATTTTCAGATGCCTCAGGCAAGGTACATGAAGTGGAGTTTCCCATACAATCTTTCTCAGAAATGCAAAATGTAGAGGGGAAACAGGGGCATGAGGCAAAACCCACCTCAGCGGTACGCTCTAGTTTTATGGAAGAAAAGCATCAATTGATTTACAGATACAAAACTTCCTTTGAGGTCAACAGAACTGAACAGCTGCCCATAGAAGCCCTGTTGCAACTCAATAAGGAAATAAGTGCGCTTTATCTTGAAAAAGTATTACCTACCGCTACTAAAGATACCAAAATATTGTCTTTTTTTAGCGATAACGAGTCAATTTATAAAATAGAAACCGCATTAATGGAGCAGGCAAAATACCATATTCCCGCTTCTATAAAATTGGCCTCTGCGGCTTTGGCCACCAATTATGGCCAAGAAGTTTTCAATAATAATTACTTTAACATTAGAGATAAGGAGAACAAAAATACGGAGCGTATCGCAACAGAATACTTAACTAAAGAGCAGGTAATAAAGTATAAAAAATTCATTATCTCTCACGAACCTGTAAGAGCAGAACCTTCTTTGTTTGCCTGTAAAATTAGACAGACCTTTAAGGAATACTATTCACCTTGGGCATCTTTTAGAGACCATTCTCTTTACCTGACAAAAAACAGAAGGTTTGCCCCACTCTTTACCTTAGGAAATAGCTATAAAAAGTGGGCGGCAAAACTGGGCAACCCTCTAAAAGGTGGCTTGGGCTACAGCACCGATCCTAATTACAAAATAGCCATTGTTCAAATAATAGAAAAATTCCATCTTGATCTTTTAGACCACTGATCCCCTATAATCCAACAAAGCACAAAATCATTCTTTACACATCTTTTTCATCTAATAAATGGAGCCAAGGTCATGAAACCCCAACTTAGATTTAAACTTCCGCTAATTTCTTTTAGAAATAAACCTGTATTTTTTGGACTAAAAGGCAATGCATTTTATGGAGAATTTGACAATGGCAAGTCTATGTTTATTTTCCATAGCAATGTGCTCATAGCCATTATCTGCCTCATCCCTTTTATGATTCTTTTTTTTGGGGAAAGACCTCAGCACATTAAAAACGTATATACTTTGGTACAGGGTGATGTTGAACAACTCCCTAAGGGTTTTGAGTTTGAAGAATATGGCCCCAACTCCCAAAAGTTTAGAGAGGACAAACAAGCCCCACTTGCAGAGCCTGAAGAAGAACCCGATTTTCTTTTTGAAGAAGAGCTAGAAGCTGTTGAAAACGAGCTTTTTCACCAAACATCTTATCACGAGAGCAAGAGAGCACAATTTATCAAAGAGCGAGAGAAAATCATCTATCAATTTAAAAAGAAGTACAACATCTGGAAAAATGAAGAGATGAGCAATGAGATGCTTACCGCAATGAACAAGAAAATCTCTCAACTATTTATAAAAATTATTTTAGACCAAAGCAAGGTAGAAAAACATGTGTACCGCTTTTTTACTGATAATGAAGAATTATATAAAATTGAGACAGCTTTAATGGAACAGGCCAAATACCATGTGCCCGCTTCTATAAAATTGGCACAGTCGGCATTGGAAACAGGCTATGGCAAAAGAGTGATCAACAATAATTTTTTTGGCATAAAAGATAAAAAGGGCAATACCCCCCTGAGCATAACCACCGAATATTACAATGACCATGAGCTTAAAAGAAACCGAAGAAAAGTGATCTCTAAAAAGAAGGTCTTTAAAAATGGTAAATACTTTTGGCAGTGCAGGGTAAGAGACCATTTTATTTCTTACAATACCGCTTGGGAGTCTTTTAGAGACCATTCTAGATTTTTGCTTGAAAATGAACGCTACCACCCATTATTTACAGGCGGTAAAAATTACCAAGCCTGGGCAGATAAGATTGGTTCTACAAAATACGGTGGCGTTGGGTATGCCACTTCTCCACTGTATGGAAAATTGTTAAAAGGCATTATCCGCAGGTATCACTTAGACTTGCTTGACTATTAAAGCTAATAAGAGTGCCAATAAAGCATAGGGCTCACCTTCCAAAATTATATCTCAGCCTTAATCCTGTAGAGTTGATAGGAATATTTTCTTGACCCATGCTTAAAATAGGTATGCTCCAAAATGGCTCAATGCCTACAGAGGAGTGCAACCCAACGGCTTTCTCCATACCAACCGAAAGAGTAATGGTACTGAAAAGGTCTATATGCTCGAAGGCACCATAAGTTACTTCTTCGTTGACAATGCTTAGCTTTCTAATATTAGATTGCGTAGGCAATTGAAATTTCTCTTTTTCATACTCGTATCTTTCAGACAAATAAAAATAAGAAGAAGCCGCAGCACCTATATAAAAGCGCCTATTTACATTGGTAGAGATATAGTAATTTAGTTGAATGGGGATTTCTATGGCAGAGAGGTGCGCTGTGGTAGTTACAAGGTCTGTCATTTCTTGTGTGCTCTCTACAAAACTATTGATAGAGTTGGCACTAAAACCAGGAAAGGCGGCAGTAGAAAAAGATGCCTCGTCTTGTTGCCCAAACCTAGACTGATCGGGAAAAGCCTTTCCGTGCATCTGCTTAAAAATAAAGCCACTTGCAATTACGATTTTTTCACTCAGCGAATAATTTGCTGTGAAACCTAACCCAAAACCAACTTCCCGATAGTTGTTTACTCTATTATTTTGGTTTAGAAAACCCTCTGCCAAAATGCTAAAATAAAACCTATCCAAACCTTTAATGCCTTTAGACATACCCATAGTCATGGGGACAAGGCTAGACTCGACTTTACCTACGCTATCTAAATAAAGTGGCTTATTTTTTAGTATGACATTTTCTGTGGCGAAATTATCAGTGGCGAAAATTTTGGAGCTTTTAGACTCTCGCAAAATGGATTCATCTTCGCTGTTTGCCGCCTCTTCTTGATTGGTTACAAAATTTCCGGAGGTATTTACAGTAGCAATATTTTCTTCTTCAGTAGCTGCACTTGTATTTACACTTTCCTTGTCTTCTATGCTTTCTCTAGTTGTGTCGCTTGTTTTTTCTACTTCAGTTTCACTTATTTTCTTTTCTCGCAAGGCAAGCTGTTCCTTGCTTTTAATTTCTGAGTCTTTTGTATCGGTACTCTCGTTTACAAAACTATTGCGTTTTAAAACAGAAGCCGTTTGTAATTCTTTATTAGTATCGTCAGCTCTGGTATTTTCTTCATCATTTACATCTGCCAACATCTGTTGTTGACTGTTAAAGCCCGAGGAATCTGCTCCACTTCTTAAATTACTCTTCTCTGTTTGCCTGCTGTTTACAACACTTTGATCCAATTCTCTCAATTGAGTGGTAAGTGTAGCATCGCCTAAAGGCAAATAAGCCAATGTAACCAAAAACAATGCAGTGCAAGCGGCCAAAATCCACCTAGAATAATTTTTTGGCGTTCTGCCGAGACGTTTCTGCATGTCGGCCCAATGCCCCGCATCATAAGGGGGCTCATAGGCTTCCATCTCTTGCCTTATTTTATCTGCAAGCCGCTTATCGAACTGTTCTTGCATAATTTTTTTGATATAAGTGTTTTACCATTTCCCTTAGTTTTTGCTTTGCCCTTGTTAGGTTTGAGCGCGAAGTACCTTCGGGAATATCCATCATTTCTCCTATTTCTTTGTGGGAATAACCTTCAATCTCGTAAAGGTTAAAAACCATTCTGTAGTGCGTGGGCAACTCCTGTAACAAATCCAAAATCTCTTCTGCCGTAAGTCTGTCTACTATATCAAAATCGTAGGTTTTCTCTTCTGCGGCGCTTATTTCAGAACTCTGCTGATACTTCTTATTTGCCCTGTAATAGTCTATAGAAGTGTTGATAACGATTCTTCTAAGCCAAGCCCTAAAAGAACGGCTAAAGTCGTATTTATCAAGTCGGGTAAAGACCTTAAAAAAGCTCTCGTTCAAAATTTCGGCAGATTCGTTTTTAGAATTGGAATAGCGCAAGGCCACAGACATAGCATACCCATAAAAGTGTTTGTACAACTTTTCTTGGGCAGATGCCTTATTCTTGAGGCAACCTTTTAAGATTGTGAGTTCTTTTTCTGTAAGCCCGTGCTGCAAAGTAGTCTCAGTATTTAATTCAATTTCCCAGTCACCCTTTAAAATCAATGCATCCAAAGTACTACAAGTTACATGATTTCCGATTTACCCATCATTCTCTTTTGCCTTAAACCATATTTTATAAAAATTAATTTGACACTAGCCTATCAACTTGACACAAAAGGAATAATGTTTTAAAAGAGTACGCAAGCAATGCGGCCTATGCTGCAAAGGCATAAAGAATTTTTCTGTTATACTCTCGCTATAGCTTTTTAACATAAAACTAAAAGCATCTTTAACGATTCTTTCAACATCAAAAGTCAGCACTTACAAGCGCTATTCGAACGATTTGCAACATATTGATTTCTTTGGTGCCGCGTTTTTCGAAAAATAATTGTTTTGACAAAGAATTATTTTCTATGACCAACTTCTTTGCATTTGTGTTAAATTTGCACGTAACACATAAATAACAACACTATGAGTCAAGTAGAAATGGTTATGCCGAAAATGGGCGAGAGCGTCATGGAAGGTACCATACTGAAATGGTTAAAGCAAGTTGGAGACACCATAGAACAAGACGAGTCGGTATTAGAAGTAGCCACAGACAAGGTAGATACCGATGTGCCCGCACCATTTACTGGCGTATTGAAAAAAATCCTTGCCAATGAGGGCGATGTAGTTGAAGTAGACAAGCCTATAGCCATTATTGAAACCAAAGCCAATAACGAAAGCAATAAGGAAGCGAGCGAGACTGAAGACAAACAAGAAGAAGTTTTACAAGAACCCTTACTACAACAGCAGGAAGTTCAAGCCCAAGGCATTGTTTATCGGAATGGCGAAAAAGCCAATAATGGTTTTTATTCTCCATTGGTCATGAATATTGCCAAAAAGGAAAACATCAGTGCTTCAGAACTAGAAAAAATACCGGGTACAGGTAAAGAAAACAGACTTACCAAGCGCGATATCCTTGCTTTTATAGAAAACCGCGACCATGCCACGGCCATTATGACTGAAACGCCACCACCTAG
>CAKZMZ010000514.1 GCA_937129345.1 uncultured Thalassovita sp.
CCCGCGACCCCCTGCGTGACAGGCAGGTATTCTAACCAACTGAACTACTGCTCCTCTTCAAAAACTTTAAAACCATGAAAACTTGGCGGAACAGACGGGACTCGAACCCGCGACCCCCTGCGTGACAGGCAGGTATTCTAACCAACTGAACTACTGCTCCTCTTCAAAAACTTTAAAACCATGAAAACTTGGCGGAACAGACGGGACTCGAACCCGCGACCCCCTGCGTGACAGGCAGGTATTCTAACCAACTGAACTACTGCTCCTTTTTAAAATTGGTGTTGCAAAACTATACGCTTGTTTGATAAAAACAAACCCTTGTATGAAAAAATTATTTAGTAGGGGCAGCCTTCAATCCTGTGGCTTTTACTTTTTTTCTTATTTTCTTCATAAACTTTTTGCTAGGATCGTTTTTATTGGTTCTATAATTATCGTCAGTCTCTTTCCACAAAGGGGTTTCGGTAAAAGCAGTATACTCATAATGCCCGATCAAATATTCCACTTCATATTTTTCCGCTAAGTACTTTATCAGTGCTATGTTGGATATTAACTGTGCTTTGGTAAGAGGTACTTCTTTGGTGCCTCCTACATTTTCAATACCAAAAGCACAATAGTTTAGGCCAATTACGTGCCTTGCAAAAGCGGTTTCTGGCAATAAGCGGTAAATGGTACCGTCTTGGTCTATTACAAATTGAGAAGATACGTTGAGAGAACTGGCACCTTTAATAGCATCTCTAAAACCTGGTAGTTCAGGTTCCATAAATGCACGCATGGTTCCTTCTAAAGTGGGGATGACCGTATGGTGTACTACAATAATTTTAGGGTCTATTTCTGGCTTATCGGTTTCTATACCATGCCTTTCTGATAGATATTCTAAAGACAGCTGCTTCCTTTTTTCATTCCAAACAATGGGTTTATCTATAATTTCTATTTGTGCTTGCAGTGGCCCGACTAAAAATAAATAGAACCAAAGGACTGTAAGTAGTTTTTTCATGATTGCTTTTAATTTATCGGTTAGACGGATCTTGATTTCAATGAGAGCTGAAAAATAAGGTTTATTTGCGGATTTGGGTATCTGTTTATTTGAAAAATAACCAGAGCTGTATTTATAAGCAATTTAAATTTTAAAGGGTTTGATGTTATTGGTGATACTCCTGAGCCTTTAAGCGAGGACGCTTGAACGAGAGGTTTAACCAATGTTGCAAACAACAAAATGAGATACAACGAATAGAAGTCAATTTTTTCAACATTGCATGGCTTAGTCTCTAAGTTATAGATATTTTTGAATTTTTACAGATTCCTATTATTTAACCAGACGGCTTATGCACATAAGATTAAGAGAGTACGAACTAAAACTTAAACACGCTTTCACCATTTCTAGAGGTAGCAGAGATAAAGTGCATAACGTTATTGTAGAACTTACTGAGGGTAAACACACAGGCTTAGGAGAGGCCACTGAGAATCCATATTACCACATCGACACAGGAAAAATCAATACCGATTTACTTGGTATAGAAGAACTTTTGAAAGACCATTATTTTACTACACCCGAAAAGCTTTGGCAAGAAGTTGCTCCATTATTAAATCAAAACCCCTTTGCACTTTGTGCCTTAGATGAGGCAGCACACGATTTATATGGGAAAATTCATCAAAAGCCACTCTATAAACTATGGAAGCTTGATGTTTCTAAAGCACCATTGAGTAACTACACTTTGGGCATAGATGAAGTAGATGTGATGATTGAAAAAATGAAGCAAACCCCTTGGCCCCTGTATAAAATAAAGTTAGGCAACGAGCACGATTTGGAAATCATAAAGGCATTAAGGAATGAAACCGATGCTATTTTTAGGGTGGATGCCAACGGTGGTTGGTCGGCTGATCAATGCATTCGCTTTTCAGAAGAATTTAAGCCCTTAGGCGTAGAGTTTATAGAACAGCCCTTGCATGCCGATGCAAGACTAGAAGAGAAAACAGAAGCTTTTAAACATTCAAAATTGCCATTGATTGCCGATGAAAGCTGCATTTTGGAAGAAGACGTGGCCGAATGTAAACCTTTTTTCCATGGGGTTAACATCAAATTAATGAAATGTGGCGGCATTACCCCAGCTTTAAGAATGGTTCGAGAAGCAAAAACCTTAGGCTTGAAAGTAATGGTAGGATGTATGACAGAATCTAGTGTAGGCATCTCAGCCATTGCTCAACTTGCTCCCCTGTTAGATTATATCGATATGGATGGCGCCATGTTGTTGAGCAATGACCCTGCGGAAGGCGTTGGGCTTAGTAATGGAAAAATACTATTTTCAGAAAAGGCAGGAACGGGTGCTGTTTTGCACTAAATTTCACCATCAACTCTGCTTATTGCTGTGAGTATAAAGTTATAATTGGTAGTGATAGGCGCCCTAGTTTCTAGCAAGGTCTTAAATTTAAATTCATTGCTGAACAGGTAAGGCCTTAAAGATTCATTGTTAGCATTTAGCGTAATTACTTCATTTACAGTGGTCGATATGGTATCGAGCCTAGCCATGAGTAAGCTATCGGTTTCCTCAGCATTGTAGATGTACAGTCGTACTGTTCTGATAAGGCGCCAATTATTCCCTTCATCAATCATGGTTAGGTCTACTGTTTCAGGCACTATGGTATTGATATCGCCACCATCAAGATTAAAATCTACTAAGAGCGAATCGGTGTTGTCTGCCACTTCAATATTATCTAACCAAACAAAATTGCCGCCCTCCACAGGTACCTCTTCTGTGGCTTCTAGCGTAAAAGAAGCTTGCGTAGTAGCCAAAAAGGTGATTTTGTTCAAATCATTGCCGCCGCACCTAACAAAGATACCCGCTAATAAAGCGAAAAGGCTTATTTTAAAATAGTTTCTATTCATAAGAAGGTAGTAAACAACAGCATTTCAAAAACCTCAAAGTAACAGCTAATCTGTATCTTTTTCAAAAAAAAGCTAATTTCACTGCTTTAATACATTTCAACCAATTTTCAACACAATTAAAGACATGAAAATTTTAAAATGGCTATTTATTTTACTCTTGGTTTTGATCATAATTGGAGCAGGAGCCGTATATGGCTGGTTACAGTATCAAAAACCAAAGTATCAAGGTGAGTTGGTAATAAACGATTTATCTGAAGAGGTAACGGTACATTTTGATGAGTTTGGCGTACCTCATATCTACGCCAATTCGCTCAAAGATGCTTTTAATGCATTGGGTTATGTACATGCCCAAGACAGACTTTTTCAGATGGAGATGCTGCGCAGAGTAGGTGCAGGCAGGCTTTCTGAAATTTTGGGGGCTGAGTTTACAGACACAGACACATTCTTTAGAA
>CAKZMZ010000515.1 GCA_937129345.1 uncultured Thalassovita sp.
TGCTTTTCCTTGTTTTTAAGAAACCTTTTAGTACAGAACCATATTCTTTTTCTAGCTCATACAATTGTGGAAAAGTCTTTTTAACGAGCAACTTGTTAGGGTCGCCTGCGTAAATGCCAGCCACAAAGGGGTTTACCGCATATTCAACTATCTCTCTGCAAAATCTTCGCTCAAAAAAATCGGCTACCGACTCGTTTTCTGGTCCTTGGGATTTTTTGTTGTACTCCCTAAAAACAGAAAGTTTGGCTTGGAGTGAAAAGAAACCTGAAACTAAAAATGCGGGGCCAGCAGGTAACTTTTGATATTTGCCTTTTTTAAAAATGAAGCGGTTTTTACTTACATCTTGAGGATAAAGTATCTTTTCTTCCAAACCGACTTCTTTTATAATTTCAATCAACTCAGCATCTGCCAATATAGAATTGGGACCTCTTTCTATTAAATAATTGCCAATCTTTTCGCTTTTTATATTGCCACCGGCTTGGCTACCAGCCTCAAAAATTTTATACGGTATATTTCTTTTATGTAAATGCCAGCCTAAGGAAAGTCCTGAAATCCCCCCACCAATTATCGCTATCATGAAGCCTTTCTTTAAAATTAACTAAGTACTTTTAAGGTATTTGAACCAATAAAAGAATTAAATGATGTTGTATAGCTGCTCTTTTATTTTTTCGAGGTAATCCTTCATATTAACTACAAACCTTTGTATTTCGGCATCGTTGGCCTTAGCACCAATTGTATTAATTTCCCTGCCTATCTCTTGGCTGATAAAATTGAGCTTTTTACCCCTAGAACTGTCACCGCCCAAGGTCTCTTTAAAAAGTTTTAAATGATTGGCCAAACGCACTTTTTCTTCGCTTATATCAAGCTTTTCTATATAATAGATCAGTTCTTGCTCAAAGCGGTTTGGATCGAAATTTTCGCTGTTCACAAAATCACTCACTTGTTTGTTTAGCCTTTCCCTAATTTTCACCATCCGCTCGGGATCCCTACTATTTACCTTTTCTAGCAGTATTTCTATCTCATCAACATAAGTGGACAACTTGTTCTTTAATACCTCGCCCTCAGCAATCCTAAATTCGTCACATTTGTTGATTGCTTCTAACAAAACTCCTCTTACTTGTTGCCAGTGCTTTTCTTTGCTGTCCTCATCGGTCTCTTTTAAATAAGCATCGGGCAACATCATGACCATTCTAAAAATGTCTTCTTTATTGGTCTGCAGTTCTTCTGCTGCCAAGTTTAATTCATTAAAGTAAGACCTAACCAATGGCATATTGACCCTTACTTTATTACCTTCCTCAGATTTTGGCGTGTAGGAAATAGAAATGTTTACCTTACCCCGTTCCAATTGGTCACTGATCAGGTTTTTTACTTCAATTTCTTTGTCGTAGTATAGGCTACTGATTTTAATGTTGGTATCTAAAAACTTGGAGTTCAGTGTTTTAACCTCTACCTGTACATTCATTTCTTGGTTGTCTAGTACAGCTCTCCCAAAGCCCGTCATCGATTTTATCATAATAATCCTTATTTGTAACCAAATCTATAAAATTTTTATAAGAATAGATTTTTTTTAGGATTATTCGCCAATTATTACATGAGGTAAACATGTAAAGAAGCGCTACGTTAAAGAAACAATATTTAATAAACTTTATAAAAACGAAGCATGGCAAAGAAACTCACATACAGTTTAAGTGTAGATAATGACGAAAAAGCAAAAGTATTACAAGCTTTATTAGAGGTTTTTAATACAGGAAATAAAGACAAAAAAAGGGCAAAAAATAAAAAATAGCCTTTATTTTTTGATCATCGCCGCTAGCCTGAGAAGTCATATTTTTTATATATTTATCATCGGATAAGTATTTTTCAGAAACTTACGAGAACTTTGACCTACAATAAATTGCTCAGGCTCATCAATAAAGGAGAATCTCAAACGCTAGATTTTAAAAGAAAGGTTTCTACTCCATATAAGATAGCCAAGACCTTGGTGTCTTTTGCCAATACCCGCGGCGGCTTACTTTTAATAGGTGTAGACGATGACAAGCAAATTATTGGCGTAGATCCCGATGAGGAGAAGTACAATATTACCGAAGCCATTTCTAAGCATTGCCAACCTAAACCTGAGGTATCTTTTTTAGTTGTTGAAAGCGATGAGGGCAGGGCCATATTACTGGTAGATATTAAAGAGAGCGAAGAAAAACCGCTCTTTGTACTTGCTCCCGACAATACCAAAAAAGCTTACATTAGGGTGAATGACAAAAGCATGTTAGCTAGTGCACAACTGATGAAAAACATGCAGAAAGGCATCATTAAACAACCTAAAAAGACGCTCAATAAAACACAGTCTGTATTATACGATTACCTTATTATCCACGAGAAAATTACGGTTAAGCAATATGCCAAGCTATGCAATTATTCAGAGAGAAGGGCTAAAAGAATTTTAATAGAACAAAGCTTAAACGGCTTCTTAATTTCCCATGACCTCAATAAAGAAGTCTTTTACGGTTTGGCGTAACTATTTAGTATACTAGATTTGGATGTTTAAAAAAATCGGCCTGCTTATGGTATGTTGTATTATTGCCATAGTCTCCAGCGGTCACTTTTTAGAGCATCTACATCATTCAATTTTTTTTGCTTTTCACAAAAAAATAAGTTTTCATCATAAAGCAGTCAGTATTTACGCGCAATGCATTAATCTAAGGTACTATACATTTTTATCTTATTACTTGACAAAAGCCGTTTTATCATGCCAGCCCTTTGGGATTTATACGCTTCATGACTTTTGATTAACTACAATAATCTCATCCCTTCGGATTTTACAAAAATGTAAAGTAAATGCATGGATTATTTATTCCTTAAGTAAAATCCTCATGCAATAAAAAGGTATGCTCAATTCTAAGGTCTTGCGACTTTATAAATAACAAACCATTAGGTAAACGACATCATACCTGCTACGGTGGCGGTCATCATACAGGCAAGCGAAGCGGCTAAAAGCGCCCAAAATCCAAGTTTTGATAGCTCGCCCTGTTGATTGGGCGCCATACCCCCTATACCGCCAATCTGTATGGCAATGGAGCTAAAATTAGAGAACCCGCAAAGGGCGTAAGTGGCAATTACTATAGATTTGTTTGATATTTCGCCAGTGGCTTTCATCTCAGCAAGGCTGCTATAGGCAATAAATTCATTAATTACAGTTTTTTGCCCTAGCAAGCTGCCTACCTGTAAAGAATCGGCCCAATCAATCCCCATAGCGAAGGCCAGCACTCTAAATATTTGTCCTAGAATATATTCTAATGAGAATCCTTTAAACTGACCCTGTGTACTTTCTTGTATCAAAATATTCAAACCTGTAACATCCCCAACAAAATCCACTAAAAACCCATTAATGGCATAAATTACAGCTATAAATGCCAGCAGCAT
>CAKZMZ010000516.1 GCA_937129345.1 uncultured Thalassovita sp.
TATATTTTCGATGTTTAAATGCGCCAACTCTTTTTGATCACCCAATAGCACTTGACTTAAAAGAGCATTGTTCTCTACAAAATCAGAAAATGCCTCATTTTTATTGCCGATCATATAACCACTCTGTAAATGGTCGTATACCACATCGATGTTACTTTTTATTTTATTTTCGGTCTTGACTATAAAAAAGGTGTCGGAGGTTACCGTTGCCCTATATAAAAAATCTCTCCCAAAATAGTAGCTGTATAATGCTTGGTTGTACTTTGTTAAAAAGGTTTTTAGTTCAACAACAGTAAAGGTTTCATCCTTAAATTTTTCATTGAAGTAAACAGGATAATTTTTTTTGATAAATGCATTGAACTGTTCTTTCTCTCGATCCAATTCAAAAAGTTTTTCTTGAAAACCAGCAATATTCGCCTCTTGTTGATAATAGGCAATTTGTTGGTTAATGTTTCTTTCTTTTTGAATGATGCTATCTGGAATACCCAGTTTATTTTCTAGTTGGGCTTTTTTGAATGAATTCATCAACAATTTGGCCTTGCTATGCTCCATTAAATAAAAGGCGTTTTCAAGATATGCCACATCTTTTTCTATTTGGTAAAGCCCAAAGGCAGCTTCTATTCCCCCCTCATAAATATCATGAAATAGCTCTATAAACCTGAGCTTTGTAGTTTCTCTCACATAAATGTCTTGATAGATGGAAACCAAAGAGTCTGCAAGGTTGAACCCTGTTAAAGCAGCCTTTAGATTGCTTACATCTTCACTACTTTTATGCAGTGCCAAAAGAGATTGAGCCTTTAAGTGTATTAACTCGAGTACATTAATGTTTTGCTTTAATTGTTTAATGGTAGGATAATTTCTGAGGTCTGAATCATTATAATTTGGAATGGTGGCGATCAATGCACTTTGGAATAGTTTTAAAGCTTGAGCAGTTTCATTTTTAGAAAGATAAATAGATCCTAAGGACTCGAGGCTCTCTCCTACAAGCGGATGTTTCTTTCCAAATAATAATTGTCTCTGCTCAAAGGCCTTTTCAAAATATCTTAGGGCTTTTTCTGCATCACCTTTTTCCCTTGCTAGCTTGCCTAGATTCTCAAACAAATAAGATAGTTTTATTTGATTGTCTGTTCCTTGGAGCTTTTCAGCTATGGCAACCCCTTTTTTTAAAAATTCTTCTGCCTTTTCGTAATTGTTCTTTTCAAGGTAAACATAACCCAAATTACTCATGTGTTGAACTAGGTAATTATTGGCTGAAGCACCGTAGTAGTTTCGGTTAAGGTCGATAGCACGCTCTAACACGATAAAAGCTTCATCGAGCCTATCCAACTCTATAAGTGCGTTGGCTTTAATAGCAAGGCACAACTCTAAAAAATTATCACTTCTATTTGTCTGACCCTCAATGATATTTAAGGCTTTGTTGCTGTAGGTCAGTGCTTTCTCAAAGGCGAGCATATTTCTACTGCAAACGCCTAAGTTGTAATAAAGCCTCAGCCTAGTTTCATTGTTTTCAGTGCGATTGCCAAACTCTAAGACCTCAACTGCGGCTCTGTACATTTCTTCTGCTTTAAAATAGTCTGCCAATAGGTATTGATAAACATTACCCACGCCGCGCAAGCAGATAGAAATATCAAGTGCTTTTTTGTTTTCATAATGTACCCGAAAAATTTCCAACGCGACATTTCCACACTTTAAGGCTTTTTCGGCATCCCCTTTATAAAAAAAACACTGTGCTTTGTAATAGTTGGCCTTTGCCAGCGCAGGATGTCTCCTGCTCAAGTTATTTTCTGCCAATTGTATGGCCTTATTGATTTGTGAAATGGCACTGTCAAACTCTGAGTTTACATAATTGTCTATCGCTAATTCGGTAATGACATGCACCAAACCCTCCCAATTACTTTTACTTTCGTATTCATCTTGGAGTTTGAGCAGATAAGTTAAAAAAGCTTGTTGATTGTTATCTTCTAAGCTATCGAGTGTATGAGTGTAGGTATCTTCGTAGCGGTATCTGTCTAACAAAGAGTCTTGTAGGGCATTTAAGCGATAATTGCCTGCAAAGATTATCTCACTACAAGCGAGCAACACTAGAGTAATTAGGTAAGACAAATAAGGATACCGTAAGATCATTAAAGGTTTGGTTGTTTCTTTTCTCAAAAATAGAAAATATATACCTTTTCGTAAGCAAATAAAAAAAGATAAGAAAAGCGATTTTTAGTGCGGCAAGTAAGGCATACTAGATTCTTTACTTTTTTGGTTATTGTTCTTGCTCCATCAATAACAATTGCTTTTTGATTTTTGGTATACCGGGTAGCCTGTCAAATTTTCTGTTAAAATAGATTTTTTGTGGCACTGAACTTTGTTCATAAAAAGTCTCATTGGCTTTCTCATTCAATTGTATAGAAGAGCCTTCGAGACTTATACCTGCAAAAATACCTCTGCTTCTAGAATAGGAATACACTTCTGCTTCAAAGGTAATATCGGTGCCTGCGCCCACCTGTCTACCGACTGGACCAGCAGCTATAGCCGCATCGGCACCCAGTGTAAACTCACTTTTCTCGAAATACTTGAGTTTATCGCTGCGCTTAAAAACCAGGATAATATCGGTAGATTGTGCACCAATTTGCCATCCTATGCTGCCGCCTGTAATGTTAACAAATACAGGATTGCTCCACTGACCGCTTTCGCTTCTGATGATAGCAACTCCTTTGCCATGCCTACCTCCTACCAGTAAACCACCTTTGATCACCCTCGGAATGATCATTATCGCTTCGGCCTCGTTCATAATAGCTGCAGGGACTTGACTTTCAGGCAGCTTGTTCATCTCTTCGAGCACATTATGTACGTCGTTTAACTTCTCTTCCCATTTTTGCTTGTTCTGTGCTTCTAAAAGCGCTGCAAACATTAAAAAAGTGGCTACTAAGAAAACTCTTTTCATTTTTTTAGGCTTAATTGAAAAAAATTGCTGGGCATCTTTTTACCAGCTTTTAGAATTAAGTTTAAAAAAGGATACTTGAACCAAATATAGTTTACGGAAGAACCCACTTCTTGTTTGCTCGAGAACAAGGATTTTTACAGCATCACTACTTTTTTATTTTATTGATTAGTTTTGCAAAAAAGGACCGGTTAATGAGATCATCATTTTATATAATAATAACACTACTGATAACAAACGCCTGCAACTATTTTAACAAGGGAAATACCCCTGAAAATTCTGGGG
Source organism: uncultured Thalassovita sp. (assembly GCA_937129345.1). Taxonomy (GTDB): domain Bacteria; phylum Bacteroidota; class Bacteroidia; order Cytophagales; family Flammeovirgaceae; genus Chondrinema. Next base: position 3,215 of record CAKZMZ010000516.1, read on the forward strand.
CAAGTCCCATTGCACGGGTCGGGGATAATTACCTGTACGATACTGAAATGCAGGGACTTGTACCTTCTCGTACTTCTTCTGAAGACAGTGCCGATATTGTTAAAAGATACGTGGATACTTGGGTTAGAAAGCAACTCATTTTAAAAGAGGCTGAAGAGAACACCATAGTTAACGAGGCTGAAATTGCCAGGAAAATGCAGGATTACAGGTACCAATTGATTGTATACAATTACGAGAAAAAATATATTGAAGACCAGTTGGATACTGCCATTTCCAATCAAGAAGTACTTAAATATTACCAAGAAAACAAAGAGAATTTTATTCTAAAGCAAAATATCATTAAAGGCATCTTACTAAAAATACCCAAAGAGGCACCACAGCTTGATAGGGTTAAAAATTGGCTCAATTCTAATAGCGAAGAAGATTCTGAAAAACTAAGATCTTATGCATATACCTTTGCAGACTCTTATCTTTTAGACGATTCTATTTGGGTAGACTTTGACGAGTATCTTTACAATACTCCTTTTAAAAATGAAATTACTAATCCAATCCAAACTTTAAAAAGGTCAAATCTTTTAGAAACCCAAGATTCTGCTTTTGTTTATTATATTAAGATTAGGGATTTTAAAATATCAGACCAGCACTCTCCTGTAAGCTTTGTTAACGGACAAATAAGAGACGTGCTCATCAATAAAAGAATTGTAGATTTAAAAAAATCAAAAGAAAAACAAATTTTTGACAAAGCCTTAGAGAATAAAGACTATGAAATATATAACTAGATTTTTCTGTTTTGCATTGTTTGTGGCTATAGCATACGCCAACAATACGGCTTATGCCCAGGGCGAAGGCGTTGTGGTCGACGAGATTATTGCCAAAGTAGACAATTACATTGTGCTTAAATCTGAGCTAGAGAATGCCTATTTAGGTGAAATCACCAATGGCAGAGAAGTCGATTCTGACACCAAATGCCAATTATTGCAACAATTGATCATAAACAAGATTTTGCTTGCCAAAGCTGAAATTGACTCTGTAATTGTTGAGCCAGTTATGGTTGAAGGTGAACTACAACGCAGAATGCAATATTTTGTATTGCAAGCCGGCAGTGAAGAAAAGCTAGAGCAAACGCTCGGTAAAAAACTTTCTGAACTAGAAGATGAATTGAGAGATCAGGTAAAAGAACAACTGACCGTTCAGAGAATGCAACAACAGATTACTACAGGCATTAAAGTAACCCCTATAGAAGTAAAGCGTTTCTACAACGACTTGCCCAAAGATAGTATACCCTTTTTACCTGCCGAGGTAAAAGTCGGACAGATCATTAAGTTTCCTGAGGTCAATTCAGAATCTAAAGATGAGGCAAGAAATAAGCTATTGGGGTTTAAAGCCAAGGTTTTAGCCGATGAGGCCGATTTTGCCGAGCTTGCCAGAAGAAACTCTGAGGACTTTGGTTCTGCAAAAAAAGGCGGCGACTTGGGCTGGCATGGCAGAGGCGAACTAGTTCCGGAGTTTGAAGCAACTGCATTGAGGATAGAACCCGGCGAAATTGCCGATCCTGTAGAATCAGAGTTTGGTTATCACCTCATACAACTTTTAGAAAGAAGGGGAAATAGATTTAGAGCCAGGCACATCTTGATCAGGCCGAAATCCAACTCTCAAGATTTGACCAATACCATCAGTTTTATGGACAGCATCAGAAATAGGGTTTTAATGGACAGCCTTACTTTTGAAGCTGCTGCAAAGGAACATTCCGATGATCAGGAGACCCGTTCTAATGCAGGATATTTTAAAGACAACACCACAGGCAGCAGCTATGTATCTACAGAAACTTTGGATCCTGTAATTTTCTTTACAATCGATACTATGAAAGTCGGCAAGGTTACACCACCCCAAAAGTTTAGGACCGAAGACGGCAAAACCGCAGTGAGAATCATCTATTACAATGACTACATTCCACCGCACTATGCCAATCTTAAGAATGACTATCAGAAACTTTATGCAGCTACCATGAATAATAAGAAAGGAGAGATTTTAGAAGAATGGTTGCAGTCTGCCAAAAATGATGTTTTTATAGAAATAGACCCCGATTACGATAAATGTAATATCGTGAGGAACCTATAAATTTGCACTGATTTAACAGGCCTTAAGTGGTAATTATAGAAAATGTGTCAGATATTGGTTTTTGACACATTTTTTTTGTTTTATTTCGCGAACGAATAGGCAATTACATCGTTAGTTGTTATAATTAAATATCATTTCAAAAGGATTTTTTTAGCTAATTAGCGCTGCTACGTAGCTCAATTTTTTTAATTTTTTAATCCAATAAATACATGTCTATCAATTATAGTTCAGACAAGGAAGCCGCCGATGCAATGAAAACTACTTACGATAACCTTTCTAAGGAAATCGCTAAAGTAATCATAGGGCAAAAAGAGGTGGTAAGACTCATTTTAACTTCGATTTTTTGCCAAGGTCACTGCCTGTTGGTAGGTGTGCCTGGCTTGGCAAAAACACTTTTGATCCAAAATACCGCTGCCGTTTTAAACCTAAACTTCAACAGAATACAATTTACTCCAGATTTAATGCCCTCTGATATAGTCGGTTCTGAGACCATGGACAAAGACCGTAACTTTAAGTTTATAAAAGGGCCTATTTTTGCCAATATAATTTTGGCCGATGAGATCAACAGAACACCGCCTAAGACCCAGGCTGCCTTGTTAGAGTCTATGCAAGAATTTTCTGTAACCATCGGAGGTAAACACTACAAACTTGAAAAACCATTTTTTGTGCTTGCTACACAAAACCCAATTGAGCAAGAAGGTACTTATCCCCTACCAGAAGCCCAGTTAGATAGGTTTATGTTCAACATCCTTTTAGATTACCCCTCTTACGAATCTGAGGTTGAGGTAGTAAAAGGAACAACAGCCGAAAACAAGGCCAGTGTGGATAAGATAACTTCTGCAGAAGAAATATTGTATTTCCAAAATCTTGTAAGAAAGGTACCCATTGCAGATAATGTTGTAGAATACGCGGTGAAATTAGTGAGAAAAACCAGACCTTTTACAGATTATGCTGCTGAAATTACCAATAACTATTTAGAATGGGGCGCGGGCCCAAGAGCTTCGCAATATTTGGTATTGGGTGCTAAATGTAACGCATTGCTCAATGGCAAATATTCTCCAGACATGGAGGACATACAAGCAATGGCCATACCTGTTTTGCGCCACAGAATCGTAAGGAACTTTAAGGCTGAGGCAGAAAATATCTCTTTAGAAGATATTATCAAAGACCTTCTTTAAGAAATAAAATCTTTAAAACTAGAAGATACTCCAATAAACTCTCGGATGCAATTGTAAAAAGTTGCATCCATTTTTATTTATTTACGTTTGAAGGTAAAATTCAATTTGTTAATACAAATCAATCTAAAACAGTAAATCAATCGTTGCAGCGTAATTACCAAGCGAGTGAGCAGAAATTGAACAACTGCTAGCTACATTTAATCCAAATAATCGATATTCTGTTATGAACTTCAAGAAAGTATCTTTCCTGTTTAAGAACCATTTTTTGTATCTCTTACTGATAATACCTCTTTTTTCTATGGCCCAGCGCCCACAGAGAAACTTTACCCCTGAGGACTATATCAATATGTATAAAGATGCAGCTATTCAAAATATGGTGGAAAAGCGGATTCCTGCAAGTATCACACTTGCCCAAGGTATGTTAGAGTCTGGTAATGGAAATAGTAAATTGGCACGCAAAGCCAACAATCATTTTGGTATCAAGTGCCACTCAGATTGGAATGGAAAATCGGTAAGAATGAACGACGACAGAAGAAACGAATGCTTTAGAAAATACAATGAAGTGCTAGACTCTTATCGCGACCACGCCGAGTTCTTAAGCAATAGAGGTCGCTATGCTGATTTGTTTAATTTAGATTTGAATGATTACAAAGGTTGGGCAAAGGGCCTAAAAAAAGCAGGCTATGCGACCAGTCCTACTTACGCCAAGAAGCTTATAAACATTATTGAGCGCTACAAATTGCATAAATACGATAATGCCAAGAGCAAAGGCGGGGGTGTTTACGCCATTAGCAGAGAAGCAGACGTAAAGAAAATAAATAAGCTAAAATCTATTGTTGTAAGAGAGGGCGACACGAAATTAAGCCTAGCAACCTCTCTTGATATGAAGGTAAAGCAAATAGAAAAATACAACGAACTAGGAGAAGGTGACGAACTTTACCCAGGTCAAATTCTTTATCTTCAAAAGAAAAGAGGCAGAGCAACCAGAGGTAATGACTTTCATACAGTGCAAGAAGGCGAGAACATGTATGATATTTCCCAAAACTATGGTATCAGATACGAGAAACTACTCAAAAGGAATAATATGTGGTATGCCTCAAAAATTAGCCCCGGTGATACCATTTATTTAAGAAAGAACAAACCGGATTATTGATAGATAGATATTAAAACAGAATAAATCTCATTACAACTCTTTCTGTAGGTCTGTCACGAGTATTTCATTTCAACTTACTTAAGTTGTATTCCAGAAAAGGTTAAAGTAACTGTAGTTTTTCCCAGCCTTATGAGAGTTTTATTAATTAATGTAAAATTTTTTGCCCCAGCTAGAATTTAGCTGGGGTTTTTACATTTAATATAAGGAACTAAACATTCAATAATAATGAGCAAAAACTTCAAATTCTTACTTTTTTCCTTTCTCGTCATATCAATTTTCCAAGTTTCCTTAACTGCTTCAGCACAGCAAAGAAGTGATAAAGATGTTAGACGCATGTTTATCTATCACTTTATAAATTATATAGAATGGCCAGATGAAGCGGAAAATAATAATTTTAAGATTGCAGTACTTAATGACGATAAAATGTACGAAGTACTAGATAAGCAACTTAACGGAGCAAAGCGGAGAGGCAAAAAAATAGTAATCGAAAAAATAGATGAAAATGCAGCCCTTGATGAGTATCAATTGGTTTACATCTCTAGAAACAGCAGCAAGTTACTTAAAGACATAAAAGAAAAAACAAGTAAATACAACCTTTTATTAGTTACAGACAGAAATGGTTTGGCAAGTAAAGGTAGTGGCATCAACTTTAGGGAAGTAGGCGACAAATTAAAATTTGAAATCAATATGGACGAAATTGAAAAAAGAGGGCTTAAAGTGGCCAATCAGCTAAAAAAAGTGGCCATTGTAATATAAATTACAACTCTGTTTACTACTAAAAAAAATGTTGGCTTAGAAATAGCCAGCATTTTTTTTTGCCCAAACCAAAACAACCTTGGTGTTAAGTAGCAAACACTCAATAAAAACTAATAACCTAGGTTACTTGAATAAAGAAAGCCATGAAACTTAATAAGGATACAGCAAGTTTATAAGCTAGAACTTCTAATTTTTGCCTACATTTTTTAAATTACTCTTCATTTTAAACCAAAAGATATAAATATCATTTTTTTAACTCTTAATAACTGATATGAGAACAATATTTCTGATAATTAGCTTATTTGCAGCAACCAGCATTAGCAAAGCCGCTTACCTTTTATTACCAATGGATGAAACCCAGGCCAATCACTTGAAAGCCTATGGAGTTACCTTTTGGGTTTTGGAGAAAGAGGTTGAGGCTGAGTGGTTATTGAATTACAAAGGTGGTAGCTTCATGTTCAAATATTTGCAATCGTTTGAAAACGAATTGATTATAAGAGGTGTAACTTATAATGTGATTTCTGATGCAGAGGCCTTGCAGATAAAGCAACAGATAGCCAGCCCTGAAGCAAATATGGATGTAATGAAGTTGGAGGTCGCCCCCAAGATAGCCGTTTATTCACCCAAATCTAAACAACCTTGGGACGATGCAGTAACATTGGTTTTAACCTACGCTGAGATACCCTACGATGTGGTCTTTGATGATGAAGTAATGCTAGGAAAATTACCTGAATACGATTGGTTACACTTGCACCATGAAGACTTTACAGGACAGTACGGTAAATTTTATGCAACTTATGGCAGGCAGCAATGGTACATAGAACAGCAACGAGAATTTGAAAAGTCTGCAAAAAACCACGGTTTTAATAAAGTATCTGAATTGAAACTGGCTGTAGTAAAGAAAATCAGGGATTTTTGCGCAGGTGGCGGTTTTCTCTTTGCCATGTGTTCTGCTACCGATACTTATGATATCGCCCTTTCAGCCGAAGGCGTTGACATTTGCGATGAAATGTACGATGGAGACCCTTTCGATAAAAATGCACAGAGTAAACTTAATTATAACAATACTTTCGCTTTTAAGGATTTTAAGTTGAAATTAAATGCTTACGAATATGAGTACTCCAATATAGACAATCAGTCACATGAAAGAGGATTAAACGAAAGTAACGATTTCTTTAAGCTGTTCCAGTTTTCTGCAAAGTGGGACCCTATACCTACTATGCTATCTCAAAACCATGAGCTATTGATCAAAGGGTTTATGGGACAAACCACAGCTTTTAAAAAGCCATTGATAAAATCTGATGTAGTAATTATGGGTGAAACCAAAGAAGCCAACGAGGCAAGGTACATCCATGGTACTTTCGGCAAAGGTACATGGACGTTTTTCGGTGGGCATGATCCTGAGGACTACCGCCATTTTGTTGGAGAAGAACCAACCGACTTAAATCTACACCCAAACTCTCCCGGGTACAGATTGATTTTGAATAACATATTATTTCCGGCAGCGAAGAAAAAGAAGCAAAAAACCTAAGTGTTTGTTTGTATGATTTAAATAAAGGCTCGCTATAAAGTGAGCCTTTTATGTTTAGTTAGCCTAAAAAGTTTTATAGAGTGCTTACTCGTATTTTTACCCAAAAAAACTACGCTTTAGTTCAGAGGCTTTGGCATAAGCATCTAAATTTAGAGAAAGCGGCACATTTGCATTTCTACAAAAATCTATCAATAAAGTAGTGTCGATGTTTCCAGTTAAATTATCTTTAGCCATGGGGCAACCGCCCATACCGCCTATGGCAGCGTCAAAACGCATACAGCCAGCCTCAAACGCAGCTTTTATTTTTCCGAGGGCTGTTTGAGGTGTAGAATGAAAATGCGCTCCTATCTCAACATCTGGAAAACGCGATAGTACTTTTTCAAAAATTTGATGTATTACTTTTTTTTCAGCAACTCCAATAGTATCTGCCAAAGAAATCGTGGAAATGCCCATATCTACCAACTTCGCTACAAATTCTTCTACCTTGTCAGCATTGTAAGTTTCTCCATAAGGATTACCGAAACCCATAGAAATGTAGACCACCAATACTTTATTGGCTTCTATGGTAAGTTTTTGTATTTCCTCTACAGTTTTTAATGCTTCTTCTATAGACCGATTGGTATTTCTTTGTTGAAAGGTTTCAGAAATGGAAAGTGGAAAACCTAAGTAATCGATCTCAGTAAATTGTAAAGCATCTTGAGCTCCACGCACATTTGCTATAATGGCCAATAACTTTGATGAGGCATCATGCAAATCTAGTCCTGCTAGTACTTCGGCAGTATCTCGCATTTGAGGTATGGCCCTGGGCGAAACAAAACTGCCAAAATCTATGGTATCAAACCCCACTTTTAGTAAAGCATTGATATAGGAAATTTTATTATCTGTGGGTATAAATTCAGAAAGCCCTTGCATGGCATCTCTAGGACACTCAACTATTTTCATATCTTAAAATAATTTTTTTTTCGCCTTTGTGCTTCAATTTAGCCAATTTCAATAAAAAGCTTTAGGCCAATTTGAAGATTTTGATTAACTATAAAGCCAAATTAAATTTAATTGAAACTCTATGAGAATAATTACCTTTTTACTAAGCCTAGCATTACTTACCAACTGCACAGAAAGCGCCAAGCAAGAAAATTATCAAAACCCCAAT